>CAMLRE010000239.1 GCA_946482355.1 uncultured Bdellovibrio sp. | reverse complement strand
AATCCTCTTCAAGAAGCTTTTCAAAATAAAGATCAAGCGAACTTTAAAAATGGTTTAGCTGCGATTAAAAAACTTTGTAAAGCATCACCGGTTCCAGTTCTTGTTAAAGAAGTGGGCTACGGTATTTCTAAAACGACGGCGCAAAAATTATTGCTAGCTGGTGCTGAAGTGATCGATGTGGCCGGTAAAGGTGGAACTCACTGGGGTTTATTAGAAGGACTACGTGATCAAACTGATGCGGGTCTTTTAGCTGATTCTAGTCAGGCTTTCAAAGACTGGGGTTTCAGTGCGGTTGAAAGTTTAATTCAATGTAAGACATTAACAAAAAAAAATCACTTCTGGGCTTCGGGTGGAATCCGTACGGGTGTTGATTCGTTGAAGTGTTTAGCGCTAGGTGCGAGAGCAGTTGGCGTTGCACAGCCGTTAATGAAAGCGGCTCTTGAATCTGATCAGCAAGTGATTGATGTGATGAACCGCTTTGATTACGAATTAAAGGTCGCTTTATTTGGCGTAGGCATCGGCTCATTAAAAGAACTTTCGAAAAAAAAGGTTTGGTATGTTAACGGAACTATTTAAAGGTTTTTCTAAACTAAACTACAATGAGCGTTTACAGGCTTTAAAAAAAGCTGGCGTATTAAACGCTGATGAAATTACTTACTTAGCTAACGGTGGTTTGCAAACTATCGATCTTGGCGAAAAATTTATTGAAAACGTTTTAGGTTATTTTCAAATCCCAATGGGTGTTGCCACAAACTTTAATGTTGATGGCAAAGACTATGTGATTCCAATGGCGGTTGAAGAAACATCAATCGTAGCGGCGGCCAGTAAAACGGCTAAATGGGTTCGTGAACACGGTGACATTACTACTGAAGTGATTGGCGCCGATATTATCGGCCAGATCCAGTTTGCTAAAGTTAAATCTCCTGAAGATTTCAAAAAACAAATCCTTCAGCAAAAATCTTATTTAATTGAACTTGCAAACCGTGAAGTGGCTTTTGGTTTAGTTAACCGTGGTGGCGGCGTTAAAGATTTAACTGTTCGTATTATTGACCGTGAAGACGGTTATTACATGGGTGTGGTTCACATTATGATGGATCCTTGTGATGCCATGGGGGCTAACATCATTAATCAGGTGTGTGAATTCTTAAAACACCCGCTTGAGCAATTTACTTCTGAAAAAGTAACAATGTGTATCTTATCTAACTTAGTGGATACTAAGTTAACTAAAGCTACAGTTCGCATGAAAAACGTAGACCCTGAATTAGCTTTAAAAATTGAAGAGGCGTCTCGTTTTGCTGAACTTGATCCTTATCGCGCAGCCACAAATAATAAAGGTGTATTAAACGGGATTGATCCGATCTTAATCGCAACTGGTAATGACTGGCGCGCGGTTGAAGCAGGTATTCATGCCTTTGCAGCTCGTGACGGCCGTTATAAATCAATCACGAAATGGCGTGCCGCTGGTACTGAACTAGTGGGTGAATTTATCGCTCCGCTAGTGGTTGGTACTGTAGGTGGTGTAACCGCTCTTCACCCAACAGCTAAACTTGGTCTTAAAATTTTAGGTGTGAATTCGGCCTCTGAGTTATCTCGTATTATTGCTTCAGTTGGCTTAGTACAGAATTTAGGTGCTTTACGCGCTTTAACAACTGTCGGAATCATCGAAGGCCATATGAAATTGCATATTAAGAATTTATCTTTAGGTGCAGGGGCTACAGAAAAAGAAATGCCTTTTGTTGTTAAAAAGTTAGAAGAGATTTTAGCTTTAAGAAAAAGAATTTCTTTGGCTAATGCCGTAGAAGTTTTAAATGACCTTAGAAAAAAATCTGAAATTTAATATTCCCGGTAAAACTTTTTTAGTGGGTGAGTACGCCGTATTATCTGGTGGTGCTTGCCTAGGCCTTGGAACAAACCCTAGTTTTTCTATTGAATTAAATTTTGCACGCCAGACTTTTCATCCGGACAGTCCTGCAGGGTTATATCTTAAAAAAAATAATTTACCTAATTTTTCGCATGTCTTTAACAACCCTTATGGGGTTGGTGGTTTTGGTGCAAGTACCGCTGAATTTATTTTTAGTTATTTTTCAAATCCGCAAGCTTCAAAAAAAATAGAAGATATTTTTGCAACTTACTTAGGTCTTTACAGTGAACGTAAAGAGCAAAAACCAAGTGGTGCGGATTTAGTGACTCAATTAATCGGTGGCATTAGCCATATTGATTTAGCCGGCGGAGTTCCTAAAGTTGAACGTCTTGCTTGGAATTTTAAAGACTTAGATTTTTTAATTTATTCAACAGGCTTAAAAGTTAAAACTCATGAACACTTGGCTGGCCTTGATCGCAAAATCTGCGATGGTTTAGTTAAGCCGTGCGAAGAAGTGATTACAGCCTTTAAAACAAGTGATAGCACCACTTTTAAGAGGGCTTTAGCCACTTGGAGCAAAAAACTTGAGCAATTAGGTTTAACAGCTTCTGAAGTCTTAGATCTTAAATCGCGCTTAGAAAGTCATATTCCTGGCATCTTGGTTAAACCGTGCGGGGCTTTAGGCGCTGATGTGATCGTGATTTTAGTCGCTAAAGAACAAAAACAGAGCGTTTTAAGCCAGATTAAAGCTCTTAATTTGAAGGGGCTTACTTTCCAGGCGGATTCATCGCATTTGGCAAATGGCCCTTTGTCAATTTAGCCAGCTTTTGTTAGATTTGTTGATATGTCTAACACTCAGATTTCGTCGAATATTTGGTTCGAAGCCAGCGCACCTTCTAATATTGCGCTGATTAAGTATATGGGTAAAACCGATACGGTAAATAATCGTCCGACGAATTCATCGTTATCATGGACTTTAAATAATTTAAGAACATTTGTGCGCATTAAACAAAACGCTGATCTTACCGAAGATCAATGGCGTCCGTTTGTACGTAATGATTTACGCCCGATTGATTTATCAGAAAAAGGTAAAAAGAAATTTTTAGATTTTTTTGCTAAACTTAAAGCCGAATTTAAATTAACTGGTTTTTTTGAAATCGAATCAGCCAATAATTTTCCTTCAGATTGTGGTCTGGCAAGTTCTGCCAGTAGCTTTGCGGCTTTAACGTTGGTGGCGCATCAGTACGCTGGTGCTAGATACTTACCCAAAGAATTAGCTAAACTTTCGCAAAAAGGTTCTGGTTCTTCTTGCCGTTCATTTTTTACACCGTGGGCTTTATGGCATGAAGCGGGCGCAGAAGAGATGTCATTACCGTTAAAAGATTTAAAACACATGGTGATTTTATGTGATGAAACCAAAAAAGCTGTTTCATCAAGCCAAGCGCACGTTCAGGTTTTAACTTCTGATTTATTTAAAGGTCGCCCAGAAAGAGCTGCTGATCGTTTACAAAAATTGGTCACGGCTTTACGTAAACCTGAAGGCCAATGGAAAAATATTTTTGAAATTTGCTGGAATGAGTTCTGGGACATGCACACGCTGTTTCATACCTCTAGCCCTGCATTTATGTATTTAAATGGCGATGGCTTTAATGCTTTATCGCAAATTTTAGAGATGTGGCATAAAGAAGGTGATGGCCCGATTGTAACGATGGATGCTGGAAGCAACATTCATTTATTATTTAGAAATAACCAACCGGACACGTACGCTAAATACCAAGACCATTTTAATAACCAATTTAACTTATGGACTGACGGCGGATACCAAATCCGTAAAGACTAAGTATGAATAATTCTGAGGTGACACAAAAATCAGATTGGGCAGTTCAAGTTCCAGGTAAATGGATCTTAGCCGGTGAACACGCAGTTCTTCGTGGGTCACAGGCCATTGTGTTTCCATTAAAGTCTCGTTTTTTAAGTCTTTCTTACTTTAATAATGCTTCTGAATTTAAAATTCATATCGCAGGCCTTTGTGCTTCTGATTTAGAAATGATTATCTGGTCGGTGGTTGAACGTGCGATGAGTGAATTAGGAATAAAACGCACTGATCTTAAAGGTGATCTTAAGATTTATTCGCATATTCAGTTTGGTGCTGGTATGGGTGCATCGGCTACTTTAGCGGTGGGGTTAACTTTATTTTTCCAGCACTTGGGTGTTTTAAAAACTGATCCGTTTTTATTTGCTAAAAAACTTGAAGATCTATTTCACGGCGAAAGCAGTGGGGTCGATGTGGCTGTGGCCCTTCATCAAAAACCGATGATCTTTGAAAAAAATAAAGAAAATATCTTTTTTGATTTAAAAAAACTTCCGCTTTTATACCTCTCTTACACGGGCCAACGTGGTGTTACGAAAGACTGTGTAAATAAAGTTAAAAACCTGATCTCTGAAAAACCTGAACAGGCTTTAGCTGTGGATGAGCGTATGAAAAAAGTGGTGCAAGATTTTATTAAAGCCCGCTTTGAATGGACGCAAACCGAATGGATTGAACATTTAAATATGGCGCAAAGTTGTTTTGAAAGCTGGGATCTAGTTCCTTCAGCTGTGCAAAACCATATGCAGCAGCTTAAAAAAGCCGGCGCC
>CAMLRE010000238.1 GCA_946482355.1 uncultured Bdellovibrio sp. | reverse complement strand
TCCGATAAGATTTGCATCAAAGGCATGTAATGGCTGACCCATTTCAAGCATCACGTAGTTTGTTACATCCACCACGTTGTTGATTGAATTCATACCGATTGATTCTAAACGGCGTTTTAACCAAGCAGGGCTTTCTCCGATTTTAACACCCGTAATATAACGACCACAGTAACGTGGGCATAAGTCAGAGTTTTCAACCGTTAATTTAATTTTTGCTTTTGTGCTTTCAGAAGAAAACTTCTTTTGCACTTCAGGATTTTTAACCGGTTTATTTAATAAACATCCGATTTCACGAGCTAAACCGTAGTGTGATAAACAATCCGCACGGTTTGGAGTTACTTTTAATTCAAAAATAATATCATCATGGCCGCCGTATTTTGCAAACGACTCACCCACTGGTGCATCCGCTGGTAAAATAACAATACCATCTGACTCAGTAGCTAAACCTAATTCTTTGTAAGAACAAAGCATACCGTTTGATTCAACATCACGAACTTTTGCTTTTTTAATCGCGAAGTTTCCAGGAAGCACAGCTCCCGGAAGAGCTACGATCACTTTATCGCCTTGTTTGTGATTTTGCGCACCGCACACGATCTGTTCAATCTTACCGCCACCGATATCAACTTGGCACAAAGATAACTTATCTGCGTTTGGATGTTTGTCTTTAACTGTGATGTGACCAATAACAACGTTATTTAAGTCTTTAGCTTTATTTTGAATATCTTCAACTTCAAGACCAGCACGAGTTAATAAATCAGCCAGCGTCTGCGTGTTCGTGTAGAACTCAGTTACATCAACGAAATCATTTAACCATTGTAGAGAAATTTTCATAAATCTTAAGTCCTACTAGTTCTGAGAAAATTGTTTTAAGAAACGAACGTCATTTTTCGGGAAGTGACGAATATCATCTACGCCGTACTTAATGATCGCCATACGTTCAACACCGAAACCGAACGCAAAACCTTGCCACTCAGGGTAAGGCACTTTTGCACTTTCAAAAACTTTCGGATTAATCAAGCCGCAACCACCGATTTCAATCCAGCCCGTTTGTTTGCACAGTGAACACCCTTTGCTTTTACAAATCGGGCACGAGCAATCCACTTCAGCTGAAGGTTCCGTGAAAGGGAAAAAGCTTGGACGAAAACGAGTTTTTAAACCAGGACCAAAGAACTCACGCACGAAAAATGAAATCGTTCCTTTTAAGTCAGCCATAGAAATCTTTTTATCAACACACATACCTTCAATTTGATGAAAGTTAGGTAAGTGAGAGATATCACTGTCTACACGGAATACCGGGCCTGTTCCGATAACACGTAAAGGTGGCTTTTCATTTTCTAAAGAATGAATCTGAATCGGAGATGTGTGCGTACGTAATACGTGCGTTTCATCAACGAAGAAAGTATCTTGCATATCACGCGCTGGATGATCCGGCGGAATGTTTAAGGCTTCGAAATTGTAGTAATCTTTTTCAATCAACGGACCTGTACGTAACGAGTACCCAAGGCGAGCCATGATCGAAAAAATCTCGTTTGTGACTTTGTAAATTGGGTGTTCGTGACCCATCTCGTGAGCATTTACCGATAAAGTTAAATCCAACTTTTCATTGAGCATTTTAGCGTCGATTTCAGCTCTTTGAAGTGTGGCTTCAACGCCTGTGTAAGCTGTTTCTAGTTCAGCCTTAACTTCGTTAACTTGTTTACCAAATAAAGGTTTCTCTTCTTTAGGAAGAGTCGCCATCATCTTCATGGCCTCAGTTAAAGCACCGGTTTTACCCAAATATTGAACTTTAAACTGATACAGCTCCTGTGAGTTTTTAGCTGCGTGAAAATCTTTTAGGGCCTTTTGCTTAATATCGATTAAATGCTGATTTACCATCCGGTTATTATTCTAAATAATTTAAGTCTTTTCAAGCATTTAGCCCTGTGCTATGAACAATGCCTTAAAGGAAATATCGTGGCGCACAAAAATAAGGAAAACTACAGCCCTTACAAGGCTCGTAATGCATCAAAAATGGCCAAGACTTCGCACGAAGATCTTAAAGGTAAGCATAAAAAGCCAGACCAGATCTTTACTGCCCAAGAAGCCAACGACCGTCTGTACGATATCTTTCGCAATCACGACTTTAAATGTTCGCATGAAGAGCGCATGAAATTAGCGCGCTTTTACGAACTTCTGATGAAAAATCAGGAAAACCGCAACTTTACCCGTTTATTAAACCTAAGAGATGTGGCTATTAAACATTTCATCGATTGCTTAATTTTAACAGAACTTACGGAATTAAAATTCCCATTGATCGATGTGGGCACGGGTCCGGGATTTCCGGGTATTCCCTTAAAAATCAGATTTCCGAAAGAGAAAATTCTTTTAGCCGAAGGCGTACAAAAACGTGTCGAGTTTTTAAAAGAAGTGCGTGAAGACTTAAAATTAGAAAACTTAGATATTATCGGACGTAACATTAACGAGCACTTCGTGTATCCGGTAAACGGCGTAATTACTCGTGCGGTCGAAGATATCTCAAACACGCTGAGAAACACTATGAGCTGTCTTCAAGAAGGTGGCGAAGTGTATTTTATGAAAGGTCCTGGCGTTGATCCAGAGATCGAAAAAGCTTTAAAAGAATGGTCTGAGTATTTCGTGTTAAAAGCAGATATCACGTACGATCTTCCAAAAACAGAAAACCACAGACGCTTGGTGATTTTCAAAAAAATCAAAAACGCTCCTCTTCCTGAAGAAGAAGATAACGATATTCTTCTGAACGATTCTTTCTAAGGTTACAAAGACAATGAGAAAAGACGCCCAAACAATTACTTCTAAAGATAATCCGCTATTTAAAAAACTGCGTTTATTACTTTCTGCCAAAGGCATTAAAGAGCACAAATTATTTTTCTTAATGGGTGATAAGCTCATTAAAGAATTCACTAAAACGAAAAATAAAAACTTTAAAGTTCACCTCGTGGTTTGCTCTGATAAATACACAGCGAAATTTCCATTTAACACAATCACGTTATCGCAAGATTTATTTAACGAGTTAGACGTGCTAGGCACACACTATCCTTTATTTGTGTTAGAAGCTGATGATTTTCCAACGCTTGATTTAAAACAAAAACCTGAAGGCATTGAAGTGGTCTTGCCTATTGGCGATCCTCGTAATCTAGGAGCACTGGCCAGATCGGCTGTAGGATTTGGAATCAACAAAATAATTTTGACTCAGGAAGCCTGCCACCCTTTTCTTCCGCACTCGGTCAAAGCTTCTGCAGGAGCAGTTTTAAAAGCTGAATTTTATACGGCAGGTCTTAAGACAAACGAACTTCCGATCACTGGCGATAACTTCGCTCTCGAACTTGAAGGCGCTGATATTGCCTCTCAAAAATGGCCTAAGGATTTTCGCCTATGGCTTGGTGAAGAAGGCCCGGGGCTTCGTCTCGAATCGGAACAGATGAAAAAAATGAAATTCATCAATATCCCGACCCATAGCATTGAGTCGCTTAACGCAAGTGTTTCAGCGGCCATTTCTTTTTGGGAAATTAAAAAACATCGACAATAAACACCACAGGAGTAAACTATACCCTGGTATGTATAAGTACATTTACTGGTATAAGTTTGCGACACCAACGCAAGATTATAAACCTGTAATCTTGCTGACCGGAGGCAGCTCAGAAGTGGGCGTTGCCACAGCTAAGTTATTATCTGAACACCCTGAATACCGCCTTATTGTGACCGCCCGCGAACTGACAAATCTTACCCCCCATATCACTGAAAATGACCATGTTTGGCTTATGCCTTTAGATGTGGTCGACGAAGAAAGTCGTAAAGAAGCTGTGGCTAAAATTTTTGAACGTTGGGGCCGCGTTGATATTTATATTAATACTTCTGATATTTGTTATCGTTCTTCTTTAGAAGAAACAAAAGACCAAGATGATCTTTTACATATTCAAAAAAACTATCTTGGTCCCGTAAGCCTTATTCGCATGCTGCTTCCCAAAATGCGCAAAAACGGTAAAGGTAAAATCATCAATATTTCTTCAGTCAGTGGTCTATTAGCTTTTCCTACGATGTCTTCGTATTCGGCTTCAAAATACGCGCTTGAAGGCGCTATGGAAGCTTTATGGTATGAGCTTAGACCATTTGGTATCGACGTATCTTTGGTGCAGCCAGGGTTTATTCACTCACAACAACATTCGCGCATTAAGTTTTCGCAAGAAAATACACCGGGTAGCGAAACCCAAGAGCGTCCTTATCAGGATATGTACAACGACATGATTCCTTTTGTGGCGAGTCTTAAAAATCGAAGCCTTTCAACCCCACAATCAATCGCAGAGCTAACTTATAACGTGATTCGTACCGAACGACCACCTCTGTGGGTTCCGGCTAGCTTTGATGCTGAATTTTTCTATTATTTTAAACGCTGGTTTCCACGCCGCATTTTTTTACCGTTTTTTTTACTGGCTTCTTCCGGGTTCCAAAAACTGGGGGCATAGATACACCCGTAAGCACGATACAATTTGGATTGTG
>CAMLRE010000237.1 GCA_946482355.1 uncultured Bdellovibrio sp. | reverse complement strand
TTTTACCTCCGCGTTTAACAACGACACAACGAAATGCTATCGCAAGTTCTGCTGCAGGTTTAATGATATACAATTCAACCGTTGCAAAATATCAATTTTATGACGGTGATAGCTGGGAAGATCTCGGAACCGGCGCATCCGCTTCGGGAACAGGAACACTTTCATCACGTCAGTATTTTTCATCAAACGGAACTTTTACAGTTCCTGCAGGTATTACAAAAATTCGTGTCAGTGTGGCCGGTGCCGGTGGTGGCGGTGGTGATTATACCGGATCAAATGGTAACGACGGTGGTAATTCAACATTCGGTGGAACAATTGTTGGTGCCGGCGGTCTTGGTGGAGCGCGCGGTGACTATGGTTTAGATCGTAACGGTAACATGCACGGTGGTGGTAGCGGCGGTAATATCTCAATTATCGGTGGTGGTGCAGCTGGTGGGCCGGGGCGTCCGACATATCAAACTAATGCAGATCCTGTCGATGCCACAGGGCAAACCGGTGGTAATGGGGGATTAACTATTTCTGATCTGACCGTAACTCCGGGAGCAAGTTTTGCGGTGGTGGTTGGCGCTGGCGGTGCGGCTTCTGGTGGTTCACCAGGTGCTAACGGTTATGTGATTGTTGAGTGGGGTGGAAGTTCAGCTTCTGGTTTAACGTCATCAGCGACCGCAACAACAGATGGTTATTTAACGTCTGCTGATTGGCTAAATTTTTCTTCAAAACTTTCAACGTTAGATTTAGGTTCAACAAGTGCAACAGGAACATTATCTGCGTTACGGCTTCCAGCTTTTAACGGTGATGTAACATCGACTTCAGGATCAGCCACTTTAACATTAGCAAATTCCGGTGTTATCTCTGGAACATATAGCTCAGTGAGTGTTGATAGCAAGGGTCGTGTAATCAGTGGTTCGCAATTAACAGCGACACAAATTTCAACGGCGTTGGGTTATGCACCAGTGAGTATGGGCACCATAACAGGCGGGCCAGGAACATCATGGCAAATGGTTTCACGCCAAGTCGTAACCGCTGCTAGTGCTTCTACGATTACATTTTCGGGCCTTAATGGTGACGTTGATCAAGTTTATCGTTTAGTGATTAAAATTAAGCATAATTTAGCATACGGAACTTCTGGTATCTTAGTTCGCCCGAATGGTGATAGCGGAGCTAACTACATTAATTCAAACGTTTACGGTAACAGTAGTGGCCCGTTTGGATCTTACAACTCAGGACAAACGGGAATTTTTATTCACGGTGGTGGCGCGAATCAAAATACAATCAGTGTCGGTGAAATGGTTCTTAATGCTGAAACCGGAAATCCACGTGTAGCCACTGTTGCGATTAACCAAGGTAACAGTTTAGTTTCGGTATTGTGGTCGGGCACGTGGTCTAATACGGCAACTAATATTACATCATTAGTTATCGAAGGTGCGCTAGCGAATGCCTTTGCAACTGGAACTTCGTTTGAACTCTGGACAAAACGCACGAACGTTTCAGCGGGTGGTGGTTTTACCGATGATGGAACAAATATTTATACGACAAGTTTAACCCGTAATGTGGGTATCGGTACGACGACTCCTTCAGCTAAGCTTGATGTTGGTGGTGACTTCGCACTATCTGCTTCTGCGTCTGAAGCAGCTCATCACACGGGGTTACAACGTTTATCAAATGGCACTTCGATTTTATGGTATGGCGGCGGTACAGGTAATTTACAAATTAAATCAGGATCAACAGGCCCGGCCGGAGATCGTATGACAATTACGGCGAGCGGTTCGGTAGGTATCGGCACAACATCACCACAGGCAACCCTGGATGTAAGTGGCCCTGTGCGCATGGGAGCAAGTGTAGCTACATGTAATTCAACCATAGAAGGTTCGCAGCGTTACAATTCAACTTCAAAAGTTATGGAATACTGTAATGGAACTTCGTGGCTAAAAATAGGAAGTCAAAACACCCGTAAATACGCACGTCTTGCAACAAGTGGTTCATTAACTTCTGGAGGCGGTGCTATCACCAATATCACTTGGGCTTCAGCTATTGAAGATAACGGAGCATTTTATTCAGTTGGAGCTCCGACCAGATTAACAATTCCAGCAGGTGTAACAAGAGTTAAGCTTTGTGCGGCGGTAGGTGTTAGTTCAGCGGGTTCGATTACGATGAATTACTTTATGTTTCAAAAAAATAACACTGACTTCGCCGGAAACATTATTGTCTCTTCGGATGCTAATGATAATAATTGGGGCGGGTACGGTTGTACGCCAGCTCTCACCGTAACAACTGGCGATTATTTTGAACTTAGATATTATTCCCGCGATGTGGGGATCACATTCAGCGGAAATAAAACGTGGTTCACGATAGAAGAACAGTAATTATAAAACCTCAGCCACCATTTCAGCAACTAAGAAAACTAAATCACGCGCGTGGGCTGTGTCTTTCCATTTAGGATCCATCAGTTGGCCGACTTTAATTGAACCTTTTTTCTTTAAAAATTCACCTAAGGCCGCAACGCCATCTTCTTTTTCGCAAACGCGTAAGAAATCCATAGCTAAAACGTTGGTTGTGCCTTCCCAGATAGAAAACACCTGAGCATCACGAAGTAAACGTGGAAGACCTGTATCTTCAATATAACCTGCGCCACCAAATGATTCTAAAACTTCACTTGAAATTAAAATCGATTTTTTCGCTGTGTAAAGTTTTAAAATCGGCGTTAAGGCTCGTAATAATTTTTTATCAAGTTCGCTGGCCGTTCCGCATTCTTCTTTACCTAAAAGACCAACTACAAAGAATGTTAAATCAAAACATTTTTTAAATTCATCTTCTAAGTGCTGTAATGTTATGCGGTGAAGCGGGTGATTGATAATCACATCACCAAAAGCCACACGTTTTTTAGCGTAATCCCAGGCTAAATCTAAAGCGCGGCGAGAATGTCCTAAAGCACAGATCGAATTATAAATGCGTGTGATATTTAAAACACTCGCAATTTTTTTAACACCATCACCTTCGCCAGCAATCAAGCGCGCCGGTGTTTCATGTAATGTAAGTTCTGCCGTCGGTAAAGCTTTCGTGCCTAACTTATCTTTAAGTCTGTGAACTTCGATGTTATTTAACTGATTATTCTGATCACGAAGCTCAAGATAAAATAGTGATAAACCTTTATTGCCGTGCGGAGCCCCTTCTGGACGGGCTAAGGTTAACGTCATTTGTGATGTCGTAGCTGATGTAAACCATTTTGTTCCAGATAAGGCATAGTTTTTGTCATCGATTTTTCTAGCTACGGTACTTGTGTGACTGACATCTGATCCACCAGTTCGCTCAGTCATCCATTGGCCCGAAGTCCAAAATGTTTTTGGGTCGCGCGAAATTAAATTTTTAAAAGCTTTTTCTTTTAAATCACTATCGCCATAAATTTCTAAAGCGCGAGCAGCGCCGTCAGTCATCGCCAACGGGCAAGAATAAAAAGCGCTCGAGGGCGAATAAAGATAAAGTAAAGCCATTTGGTAAAAACGAGAGAATTCTTTTTGCTTACGTTCAAACGCCGTTGCAACAATACCCTCAGTGGCCGCGGCTTTTTCCAGATTTTTCCAGCCTTCAGAAGTTTCGATAACATCAATGCGCTTACCCCACGGAGAAAACGGTATGTGTTTTGGTGGGTGAGCTTCGGCATCAGCGGCCCAGTTAAGCCAAGTGGTGCTTGCAAGATTTCCAACGTGAGTTAAGTGTTCAAAGATAGATTTGTGAAAATCTTTGGAAACATTTTTTTCAAGAAAAGGTTTTAAGTAAGTGTCAGAGGTAAATGTATTCGAAAGCTCGGGGCCGTTTTGATAAAAATCTCTCATAGTATAAGGGGGCCTGTTAAAACGATTTTAGTCAAGTCCTGATGGTTTTAACGCGCAAACTTGCCAGATAGAAAAAAGGCCCCAATGTTAGAGAATGGAAGAAGATCAACCGCGGCTTATAAAAAACTGGTTCACAAAAAAGATCAAAGCGAGCAGTTTTTTAGTGACCGCAGCGCTTGTAGTTCTTCTTTTTGGATTAAGTTTGTATGACTGGCTATCGCCTAAAGATTTAGGTGTCAGTTATGACCTTGCGTTTTCGCAACACCAATACTGGAAATTATGGACCGCTCTTTTTGCCCATGCTGATATGGGACATCTTTTAGGAAACGCGTTGATTTTTATTCCGTTTGCTTTGTTGTTGACGGGTTATTTTAATCTTACACTTTTTCCGCTGCTGGGATTGTTTACTGGAGGAATCATTAATGCGTTAGCACTTACGACGATGCTTCCACAAACCCAACTTATGGGCATTTCCGGAGTCGTGAATTGGATGGGAGCTGTGTGGTTAACTTTGTTTTTTCTGGTCGACAGAAGAACAAAGTGGCGCAGGCGTTTTGCTGTCGCTTTATTTTCAAGCTTAGTTTTGTTCGCCCCACAAGAGTTTAAGCCTGATGTGAGTTACGCCAGTCATATCATCGGTTTTGTTTTAGGTATAGGCAGCGGAATTATTTATTATGCGCTTCATCGAAAAGAAT
>CAMLRE010000236.1 GCA_946482355.1 uncultured Bdellovibrio sp. | reverse complement strand
GTACTGGTTTTTTTTGCGAAGTAAGAAATTAACAATGCCGCCTAAAAAGATAACCCCAATAACGATAAGAGCTGTTTGTTGGTAAACGGGGCTTTGCCAAGCGGTGAAATCTGACTGGATGGGGCTACTCATAAACTATTCCGTAATCTTTAATTTTTTTATACAAGCTTGATTTTGAAATCTGTAAAGACTGGCAAGCTTGGTCGATATTGTTGTTCTGTTTTAATAATAGGGTGATAAACTTTTTCTCTTGCGCGTTGATAAACTCTTCTAAGCTTTGATCAAGCTTAATTGTTTCATTGTTTTCAGGAGCTTCAGTTTTAAAAAGTAAATGATTTACATCTTCTTTGCGTACAACCGGTAGAGGTGAAGTTAGCACCAATTGTTCGCACACACGTTTTAATTCGCGAATGTTTCCTGGCCAATCGTAAGCTTGTAAAGCTTCAAAGGCTTCAGTATCGAATTGTTTATTGCGTTTAGCTTTTTCTTTATCAAGAAAGTATTTGGCTACATCAGGAATATCTTCTTTACGGTCTTTTAAACCCGGCAAAGAAATTTTGTGGGCTGAAATTCTAAAATACAAATCTTCACGAAATTTCTTTTCTGTGATCATTTGTTTTAAAGGCTGGTTGCTGGCAGCTACAACGCGCACATCTACATTAAACGCTTCTTTAGCGCCCACTTTTTTAACTTCGCCGGTTTCTAAGAAACGTAAAAGCTTAGCTTGTTGGCTTAACGGTAAAGCTTCGATTTCATCTAAGAATAAATCGCCGCCGTTAGCCGCTTCACAAAGACCTACTTTATTTTGGTCAGCGCCTGTGAATGAACCTTTGATGTGCCCGAAAAATTCAGATTCAAATAAATTTTCAGGAATACCTGCGCAGTTAATCGTTACAAAAGGTTTAGCACCTTCTTGTTGTGATAAAAGTCTTGCGACAACATCTTTACCAGTTCCCGTATCGCCCTCGATAAGAACCGAGCTGCGTTCACCTTTAAGTGAAGCAATTGTTTTACGAACTTGCTCCATGGCAGGAGAACTTCCCACAAGAGTTGTTTTTTTCTGATTCGAGTAATCAACTTGGCGTAATTGCCAGTAAGCTAGGATTTTTTCTAAAATCATCGTCACTTCAGCAGCAATCAAAGGTTTGGCTAAAAAGCGAGAAGCGCCTGACTTGATCGCCATTTCCATGTTCTGGCGGTTAAGGTCACCGGACATCGAAACGATTTCAGTCTGCGGATTTTTTTTCAGAATCTGTGCGATGACTGATGGGCCGTCAGGAGTTTCGCCGACTTTAGAAAGAATATGCATATCCACCATGGCCGCGTGATAAAACACATGGTCGGGGACTAGATCTGGTTTTGTAGCGATATAAACTTTAAAGCCTGCAGGTGCCATTAGCTTTACAGAATTAGCAAGCATCGCATCATCATCAACGATTAGTAAATTAAGTAAATCAGTAGACATTGCTTTATTCTATTCTAGAATAAAAGCATGTCAAAAATTAAAATTTTACTTGCTGAATCCATCCACCCCGTTGCTCAAGAAAAGCTGCAAGCTGAAGGATATGTTGTTGACTTAATCAAACATGCTCCCTCAGAAGAAGAGTATTTAAAACTTCTTCCGCAGTATCAAGTCTTAGGCATTCGTTCGAAGTCTGAATTAACAGCAAAAATTTTAAAACAAAACCCACATCTTTTAGCCGTAGGGGCTTTTTGTATTGGTACTAATCAGGTTGATTTAGCGACAGCGACTGAAGTCGGTATTCCGACATTTAATGCGCCTCACAGTAACACGCGTTCTGTGGCAGAACTTGTCGTTGCTGAAATGATTGCACTTTCGCGTCAGCTTTGCGACCGCAGTAGTATGGCACATCGTGGTGAGTGGGTGAAATCTGCCGATGGATCACGCGAAGTGCGCGGCAAAACTCTAGGAATTATCGGTTACGGTCATATCGGAAGCCAGTTAAGTATTTTAGCCGAAGCTATGGGTATGCGAGTTGTTTTTTATGATGTGATTAAAAAATTACCTCTAGGAAATGCGCAACCGAAAAATAAACTTGATGAACTTTTAGCGGTAGCTGATTTCGTAAGTCTTCATGTGCCTGAAACACCAGAAACAAAAAATATGATTTCAAAAGACCAACTTTTTAAAATGAAAAAAGGAAGTTTTTTAATCAACGCTTCACGCGGAACGGTTGTAAACATTGATGATCTGGTTTTAGCGTTAAAAGAAAATCACTTAGGCGGTTGTGCGATCGACGTATTTCCTGTGGAACCTGCGTCAAATAAAGAATCTTTTAAATCTGACTTACAAAATTTAAAAAACGTCATTCTCACTCCGCATATCGGTGGTAGCACTGAAGAAGCGCAATACGCTATCGGTTTAGAAGTGGCTGAAAGTTTTCGTAAGTTTTTACAAACGGGAACAACCGCGGGTGCTGTGAATTTTCCGAATGTAGATTTAGTCGCAAAAACAAATGTGACGCGCATTATGAACGTGCATAAGAATGAGCCCGGCGTACTGGGTGAACTAAATGGTTATATCTCTGAAGCCGGTGCCAACATTCAGGCACAGTATCTTTCAACAGATTCAAAAATCGGTTATCTGGTGGTAGATCTTGAGATGGATAAAGCCAAGCTTTCAGTTTCGCAGCTGATTGATAAAATCCAAAAGTCGACTCGTAATATTAAAACTCACCAGGTTTTTTAAATTCTATTCAGAGCCGTACAATTCCGTATGGCTTAAATTTGATGTTCGACTGGCTTTCACTGAAAGTTTCACAACAGTTACACAGTGTGGGCATGTCACTTGAAAGTCTTCGGTTAACACCGCTTTTCTTAATTTGATGGGCTCGTTACAGTGCGGGCACTCGATTTTACCATGCATAATTTCAAATCTAGCTTTTTCAACCTTTAAGGCCACATAAACACCGATCAGAAAAAAGAACGGCACAAAGAAAACATTGTAAACCGGAATAAAAAAGGTCAAAAAGGCAAGGCCCCAATAAATTCCTAATTTCTTAAGAACGTTTGTAATTAGCTCAGCTTTAGAAATGCGGTGAGCTCTGATAGTTGTGCTCTTGGTAGGGTCGCTGGGAGTGTAAGCGCTAACTAAAATTTGTTCCATATGTTACTCCTCCTGATAATTAATTTTATCACGACTCGTAGCCTTGGTAGCTTTTATATTTGTGTTGCTGCTTAGGTTTAGCGCTATGCTCGTAAGATACAGCGCTGATATTGCTGTTGACTGAACAACAAGAAATTTAGTTCGGTTAATTAATCAATCACTTTGCCAGGATTGATAATATTGTCAGGATCAAAAACTTTTTTGATACCTTTCATGATTTCAATCTCGGCATTTGAGCGGGTGTAATTTAAAAATGATTTTTTAGAAAGTCCCACGCCATGTTCTGCAGAAATACTGCCGTGTTGGCTTTTAACTGCCTGAAATACTAATTCATCGACCTTGCGGCATTCTTTAACGAAAACTTCTTTTGTCATGCCTTCGGGGCGTAAGATGTTGATATGTAAATTACCATCGCCGATATGACCAAACCACACAACTTCCCAAGTAGGGTAAGCTTTTGTTAACACTTGATCTAACTCTTGCATAAATGCCGGAACTTTTGAAATCGCAACGGCGATATCGTTTTTGTACGGAGAATATTTTGATAATGATTCAGAGATATCTTCACGGTAACGCCAGAAAGTTTGCGCTTGCACTTCTGATTGTGAAATTACGCCATCGATAATCATGCCTTGCTCTAGGCAAGATTCAAAAACAGCCATGATTTTCTCTTCAGCTTCGGCTGTAGGGCATTCAACTTCGCACACGACATAAAAATCAGTCACAGTTTCAAACGGGCGGTGAAGATCATCAGCCGATGCTAAAACTTTTTGTAACGCTTTTTCAGAAAACATTTCGTACGCTTGCATATGACAGTGTTTTTTAAATTCAGCGTAGACCTTCATAACTGAAGACATTTGATCAAGGGCTAAAACTAAAACTTTTAATTCAGGCGGCTTAGGCGCAAGCTTAATTAAAGCTTCAGTGATAAAACCTAAGATACCTTCGCTGCCGATAAATAAATGACGTAAATCAAGACCTGTAGCATTTTTAACAAGACCGTTGTTAAGTTCTAAAATTTCACCAGTGCCGGTCACAACTTTTAAACCCACAACCCAGTCACGTGTTAAACCGTAACGAACAACTTTGATACCACCGGCATTCGTTGCGATGTTACCACCCATTTGTGACGATCCGCTGGCTGCGAAATCAACAGGGTAAAGTAAACCTTTTTCAGCAGCAAAATTTTGTAAAGCTTCAGTGATCATTCCTGGCTGAATGCGAACTGTTGAATCTGTTTCGTTAAATTCTAAAACTTTATTCATGCGATCAAAGCTAACGATAGCTTCACCGTGAGTAGCACAGGCAGCACCTGATAAACCAGTGCGTCCGCCGGAAGGAACTAAAGCAATTTTGTGTTTGCGGGCCCAGTGAACGATTTCAACCACATCCGTTGTCGATTCAGGAAATA
>CAMLRE010000235.1 GCA_946482355.1 uncultured Bdellovibrio sp. | reverse complement strand
CTATACAACCCGAACTGGGGCCAACTAATGCGCGCTGGTAATGAAGAAAGTTACTTTGCCTACCAAATGGAACGTTATGCGTGTGTCTACATGAGTAAAGTGGAAGATTTATTCGATCTTTCGCCGCGTACTTACTTTAGAGCTCCACGACGCCCATTAAGTCACGAAGTTGAATAACAAAAACAAAACAAACGGAAGGAATATCGTTTATGAAAAAAACAATCACCCTAGTTATTACGGCTGCAGCTTTAATGTTTTCTAGCTGTGCTTCAGATCAAAAAAATACAGCTAAAGGTGCTGGTATCGGCGCTGCTGCTGGTGCTGCCATTGGCGCAATCATCGGTCACCAATCAGGTAACCGCGCTCAAGGTGCTGCTGTAGGAGCTTTACTTGGCGCAGGTATCGGTGGATACGCTGGTCACCGTATGGACCAACAAGCTAAAGAATTAGAAAAAATCGCTGAAACAAAACGTACTGAACAAGGTTTAGTAACTAAATTAAAAAGCGACATCTTATTTGAAACTGGTAAAGCTGATTTAAAACCTCAAGCTAAAACTAATCTTAAAGAGATGGCTACAATCATGAAAAAATACCCAGAAAACGTTTTAGCGGTTAAAGGTTACACTGATGCCACTGGTTCAGATAAAACTAACCAAACGCTTTCTCAAAAACGTGCTGATGCTGTTCGCGCTGAATTAACAGCTAACGGTATGCCGACAGCAACTATTTCAACAGCAGGTTTAGGCCCAGCTAACCCAATCGGCGATAACTCTACAGCAGCAGGCCGTAAACAAAACCGCCGCGTAGAAATCGAAGTAACTGTTGATGAATCAAAAGTTCCAGCCGAGAAAAAATAAGGGTAACAGTTCCCTTTTTGATACGCATAATATCAAAATAAAAAACCCGCGTGATAAACGCGGGTTTTTTTGTATTCAAAAATCGTAATATTTATTTACCTACTAAAACCATATAATCATTTTCACCGGAAATATCCATTAAACCGATACGTAATGTCGGAGCATCTTTTAGCTTAGCCAGATCAATACGGCGACGAATCGTGCGTGCTTTGTTTAATACAGCACACCCCCATGGTGAAGTTCCCGTTTTATCTTCAGTGTCGCATCTGAACAGGTTATTCACTTCATCTTCTTGAAGAGCTGGAAAATAACCTAAAGAAAAAGCCAAAGGTTTAGTTTGAGTTAACTCTTTAATTTTGGCGTACGGATTATTCTGAATAAAATTACTTGAGTAAATCGCCGCAGTAATCACCAGAATTTTTTTATCTTTATTCGCTTTAATCAATTCGGCCGCTTCGCTGAAATTTTCTTTTAACGGAATCTCGTGAGTCTTACCTAAGAATTTTTCTTTTTCTTCACCTAACATTAACTCTTGGTCGATTAAGATAATATCAAACGGGCCATTTTGTTTTTCAATTTCCAGTTTTAACAAATTTGTTAAATCATATTGGTTTTCTTTTTCTGGTTCATAACCAATCCAGAAATGTTTTTCTTTACCGATTTCTTGATGCAGGCTTTGCTCAATCGAACTTGCGAATTCATTGTTATCTTTAAAGTAACTTAGCTTAATTTTAGGAACGGTTTTTTGCGCTTCGCCACCCGTAAAATAGATCACCGCCGCAGCTGCGCCTAGAGCTAAAAGAAGAGTAAATAACAATGGTTTATAATTAGCTTTTTGTTTTTGCATAACGCCAAATCCTTTTAATTCGTTTTGAGCAAAATACTCTATTGCTTTTGAAATAAAAAGTGTTAAGTTGCGGCGATAGAGCATACACTCTAAGTAAGTGTTTTATTGGACTTGATCGAAAGCTAGATAGTCGACAGGTACCGGAGAAAATATGAAAACGAAAAATATACTTATTATCGGCAATGGCCGTCTTGCGAAGCATCTGATTCATTGGTGCACTCTATTACAGAAATCCGTACACCACTGGCATAGACAAGATAACAAACCCCTATCTCTACAAAATATTGATTACGTTTGGTTAGCGATCAGCGACAACGCGCTTATTCCGTTTTACCAAGAAACTTTAAAGCCTCTTTTATCTGGCCAAAAAGTTGTGCACTTTAGCGGAACCACGCATCACAGCGAGATCATCTCAGCACATCCGCTGATGACTTTTTCTCACGAGCTTTACGATCTAGAAACTTATAACAAAATTTATTTCGGAATCACCGGAGCTGAGTCATTAGCTGAAGCTTTACCTGGTTTTACGAATTCGTTTTTTAAATTGCGTGCTGAAGATAAACCGCTTTACCACGCTTTATGTGTGGCCTCAGGAAACCTTCCACAACTTTTATGGAGTGAAACTCAGCCACAGTTTGCTGATCTTAAAGTTCCTCAGGAAGCCGTTAAAGTTTTCTTGCAGCAAAGCTTAGCTAATTTTTTCTCACAAGGCGCACAAGCTGTAACGGGTCCGATTGTTCGAAAAGACACAACAACTATTACAAAAAATTTAACTGCTTTAGAAAAAGTGAATTTGAAACTTAAAAACATTTACCAAAGTTTTTTACAAGGATAGGGCCATGAAAACGATTTTGGATTTTGCCAACAAAAAAAATAAAAAAGAAAAAATCTCGATGGTGACTTGCTATGACTATAGCTTTGCTAAAATCGTAGCTGAATCTAAAGTCGATACCATCTTAGTCGGAGACTCTTTAGCCCAGGTTATCCACGGGTTTCCCAACACACTTCACGCAACCATTGAAATGATGGCGCTTCACACAGCAGCTGTTGCACGTGGCGCAGGAAATAAATTTATCGTAGCTGATATGCCTTTTATGTCGACGCGTAAAGGTTTAGAAACAGCGATGAACGATGTGCAAAAATTAATGGTCGCTGGTGCACACGCGGTAAAAATTGAAAATGTTGATGGCCATGCCGAATTAATCAAACACATCGTTGAATCAGGAGTGCCTGTGATGGGTCACTTAGGTTTAACACCGCAATCAATTCACCAATTAGGGGGCCCTAAAATTCAAGGCCGCTCACAAACAGCGGCCGAAAAATTAATGAACGATGCTTTTATTATGGAGCAAGCCGGATGTTTTTCGATCGTACTAGAATTAATCCCCTCTGCGTTAGCTGAAAAAGTAACTCAGAATTTAAAAATTCCAACAATCGGTATTGGCGCAGGCTCTGGCACTGACGGCCAAGTTTTAGTTTTACAAGATATGTTAGGCATGAATCCAGAATTTAACCCTAAGTTCTTAAAAAAATTCGGTCAGGAACACACAAATGTACTAGCGGCATTAAACCAATACGCTGAAGAAGTCTCATCAGTGGCGTTTCCAAAACCAGAAAATGGGTATGAATAGTATGAAGCAGACTAAAGTGATCGAAAAACCACAGGATCTGATTGAATACCGTAAAAAGTATTCATCAATTGGTTTTGTTCCAACGATGGGAGCTCTTCACGCAGGGCATGCAAGCCTCATGAAAAAAGCTTCTAGCGAAAATGAGTTAACTATCGCCAGCGTATTTGTAAATCCAACACAATTTAACAACGCCACGGATTTAGAAAAATATCCGAAAACTTTTGAAGCTGACCTTAAAACTTGCGGCGAAAACGGTGTGGATGTTTTATTTTTTCCAAAATTTGATGATATTTACCCTGATAATTATCGTTTTAAGTTGTCTGAAAATGAATTTTCAAAACTTTTATGTGGCGCCCACCGCCCGGGCCACTTTGATGGCGTATTAACTGTGGTTTTAAAGTTATTACAAATCACGGGCTGCCATCGTGCTTACTTTGGTATGAAAGATTACCAGCAGTACAAATTAATTTCTGATATGGCTAAAGCCTTATTCTTACCGACAGAAATCATTGGTTTACCGACAGTGCGTGAAGCTTCTGGCTTAGCGATGAGTTCACGCAATATGCGCTTAACTCCTGAAGGTAAAGATAAAGCTAAACTGATCTACGCGACAATTACGCAAAAAATTTCGGCTGATAAAGCTCGCGAAATTTTAACTTCAAACGGCTTTGTGGTGGATTATTTAGAAGATATTGCTGATCGCAGATATGTGGCAGCAACTCTGGAAGGGATTAGGTTAATCGACAATGTTGAAATCTAATACGAACCCCAAATTATTATTTATTCTGACAGGCTCAATCGCTTTATACAAAGTGATGAATGTGCTTAGTCATTTTAAAAAACAAAACTACCAGCTTGAAGTGGTCGCCACAGAATCGGCTTTAAAATTTGTTGGCGTTTCAACGATCGAAGGCCTAACAGGTAAAAAAGTTCACTCTGATTTATACGCTAATGGTTCTAACATGGATCACATCAACCTGGTTCGCTGGGCTGATGCCATTGTGGTAGCCCCAGCAACGGCCAATTACTTAAATAAATTAGCTTCAGGTTTAGCCGATGATTTAGCTTCAACGTTATTTTTAGCGCATGATTTTTCTAAGCCATGGGCTATGTTTCCAGCAATGAATACAAAAATGTATCAGCACCCGTCGACGCAAAAATCAATTACCACTTTAAAATCTTGGGGCGTTGAGATTTTAGATTCAGCCTCGGGCGTTTTAGCCT
>CAMLRE010000234.1 GCA_946482355.1 uncultured Bdellovibrio sp. | reverse complement strand
TCGTCGGCGTAAGACATGAATCATGTGCTGTACGCAAGCACTCTAAGTGTGGTCGCCCAGTTGAAATCTACCACTTCCATCAAATCGATGCTGAAGCGGTTGTTGAAGCTTGCGGTAAAGTCTTATCTGAAACAGCTTTAGAAAAAGTGATCGTTAATAAACAAACGATGGAAGAAACAGCTCAAGCTACTGCTGCCGGCGAACAACGCCCGCACTGGACAGAGTTATGGCCTTCTAAAACACAAAATCAAAAGCACTAGGATATTTTAATCATGCAATTTCCTGATGGCGGTGAACTATTTAAAGCGGCAGAGAAAAAATCAGAACATCTGGTTTTCTTTGCCCACTTTTTTAAAGGTCATAAAAAAGCCTTACGCCGCCATATTGATTTCGTGAACGAACTTGGCTTTGATGCTTACGCGTTCAACCTTAAAGACGATTTAAAAGATCACCACTATGTGCCTTATTCGCAGATTTCAAAAAAATTCGGAATGAAGCACGTATTAGCTGAACAGATCGGTCATCATTTAGATTTACTGACTCAGTATAAAACTAAAATCATTTTTGCTTTCTCAAACGTGGCAGGCAGTGCGATTGAAGCCCACACGCGCCGCTTAAAAGATGGCAAAGACGATGTGGTTGCGATGATTTGCGATAGCGGCCCAGGTGCTGGCAATTTCTTTCAGTCATCATACATGCTGTTACAAGAACAAATCGGCGTAGAATCTTTACCGTTAAAACTTTTAGGCACACCGGCTGTAGCTTTTGGCTGGAGCCCGAAATTAAATAAAGATATTCGCCACGATTTAGATAGTTTTCCAGAAGGATTCCCGATTTTATCAATCCGCGGCTGGCGCGATCGTTTAATCTCGCCAACAGATATTGATAAAGTTTTTGATCACCACAAAAATTTAAACTGGAAGAAATTATCTTTACCTGAAGCTGGGCATTTAAACGGCCTGCGCGATTTTCCAAGCGAGTACAAACCCGCTGTGGAAGATTTTTTGAATCAGTTTAGACATTAGATCTTTTAACTTCTACCAGTGTCTGAACCTCAGTCTTAAATATTTTGTTTTTTTGCTCAAATATTAAAAAATTATTCGGTCTTAAAACCTTCTGTCCAATAATCCTCATCTATTATGTATTCATCAATTGAAAAACCTTTAAGGCTATTTTTAAAACCAATCATTTTTTTCAACCGATCTTTAGCTTCATTTGCCTTATTTTCCGTACTATAAATCCCTATCAATTTCACGTCTTCTTGGCCGTCAACTATATGAGCATGCTGCAAAATATAAACTTTTATTTTTGTCATTTTTTTCCACATACTATTTTGTGATATTTTTTTGTTCTTTCACGGAAATTTCTTTAAATTCCAGCACTTCAACTTTTTGTAGTGATCCAGGCCACAAATTAAAATGTCCTTTGTTTTGTACATCCACCGTTCCAGATAATTTAACTGCAAAAAACTTATGTTTATAAAGCATCGGTGAGTTATTCGGTAAATCTACCCATAAACCAACTTTGGGGTTTCCAATAAAACATGCAGTCCTATCGAAATAGATGCCAACGCTTTCAAACTCCGCACGAACACAGCCGTCGGTGATTACGCGCTTACCATTGTATTTCTGTGGGTTCTTTACTACTAGTTCTAGACTGACTACTTCTGGATTATTTTTATTAGCTTTAACCCCCAAATCATTTACAACTACCGGTGTTTCATTTTTAGCAAGAGTTTTCACTTTTTGAAACCATAGATCATCTGTTGAAACGACCTCTTCATAACTTTTGAAGCCAGGCGAATTGATGAAAATCAAATAATTTTGTTTTTCAGTAAATAGCGGGGTAAAACTACAGTCCGCTCCACTATCTGTGCGACCGACATAAATGGAGTTCCAAAAATTTTTATCCCTATGGAAGTCGAAATCACTTCTAAGATACTTATCTTGTCGAAATCCCTTTATAGCAAAATGAGTTTTTTGAACGCCTTTTACAGTTTCAATCACTTCAAATTCAGCCTCATCATTGTCTTCGTCTAATTTTATAACGCGGCCATAATAGATCTCAGAGGCCTTTTTTATAACTTTTTCAATGTAACCATTAACGTTATTATCTGTACGTAAAATTCGGCACGCCTTTGCATAAGGATTTATGTTAACTAAAAATAAAACTATAAAGGCTATTTGCTTCATGAAAAAGTATTCCTAATTACTCAAGGTTAATTACGGTACTCATACTATGACAAAGAAATATATTTTTATTTACAACTTAGGTCGAGCGAGCACACGCCCACCGTCAGTTTTTTTAAGATATTTTCACTTAAACCTAATGTGCTGCGATAGCATAGCTTTTGCAAATGTGCCTCCTACTCGGAGAAAAGCACATGCAAAAAATCAAGTTTCTATTCGCCTTATTCACGTCAATTGTAGTTTCAAATTTTTCCTTCGCTGGTCCTATCGTCAATAAACTGGGAAAAAATCCCTTTAATACACAAATTTCTCAGCTTGTAGAATCAAGTTTAGGAAAATGGTCGCAATCAGATGCACTAAATCCTTCGGTCGCGTTTTACCAAACCTTCCCCGCTCATGCGATGTTGCCATTAGATGATGTGTCTTTTGTGCCCCGTTCTGATGATACTGATTCTGTGGTCTTAACCGATTACGTGGCGATTGGAGCCCAGTCTACCGCAGGTTCAGCTATTGGTTTACGTATGGCTTTAGCTCCGCAAGAATCCCGTCTTAAAGTTTCACAATCACTGGCTGAAAGTGGTTTAGTTAAAACCGGTGATATCATTGTTTCGACAAGACCTTTCTTTGCGAACTCGTTACAGTATTTAGCGCTGCAACTATTAAACACCCACAATTCCGTGGCCGTTGTGGTTAACGAAAACGGTAAAAAACTAATTTACAATATCGACATGCCAATGGATGAAGACATGCTTGGCGGTGCGGCTTTAGGCTTTGGTCGTTCAGTGATCGATTCTCCGCACTTTACGAAAGATAATAAAAATACGATTGTTCATATCTTGCGCCCGCGACTAAGCTCAACCCAACAAACTAATTTACAAAAATGGTTAGAAAGATCTTTAAAAGTAGCTCGTGCTAAAAAAGCTTATCCCGAATTATTTTCATTTAAC
The DNA here is from genome assembly GCA_946482355.1 of uncultured Bdellovibrio sp. The sequence continues at coordinate 1,432 of CAMLRE010000234.1, read as the reverse complement.
AAAGATTACAATAATCCAACCTATAAAAGTAACGGCGATATTTCTTTTGTCGCCGATGTTGGGCGTGTGTTGTTAGATCAAAAAATGCAAGTGTACAAAAATATTAAAATGTATTGCTCTGAATTTTCATGGGTAATGTTATCGTTAATAGATTGTAATCCCGATACAACCGCAGCCGACTTTAAAAAATCAAAAACTCCGTCATGCGTAAAAGAATACTTTAAACCCATGCAAATGTTTGGTTCTGCTTTTAGCGGTGGTAGACCGTCAGATCAAGATCTCTACGGCATGAGTGACGGCATACCCATGCTGATGGCCCAAACCGGAGCCTCAGTGCAAACCAGCACCGAACTTATTGATTTTGCGTTACCTGGTGTTGATCGTGACGCCGATGGTTTATCAAGTGGCCACAAACAGGTTGCAGCCTCAATGGCTCCGCTGATTAAAAAAGCTAATCCTTACTTTAAGCTAATTTTAACTGAGAACCATTCTAAAATTGATGAGGCCAGATCTAAGTTAAATCCAGCGGCTCCACGCAATTATTCTCCGACGGCATTTTCAGTGCTGGCGGCAATGCCAGATACCTTAAACGGCGAAAAGACACGACAAAAGAAATTTGATTATGTAGCCACGATCAAATATTTACCAAAAGCTAAATTAAAAGATTTGCAGTTGAAATAAGAAACTACTTCGTCATCTCGGCAGCACGATTGTGCTGCTTTAAATACTCGTTCACACGCAGATAATCTTTTTCGTTATCAGCTGTGATCGGTGACGCCGCTTCGTTCATCTGCAGAACATCGTGAGACTGAATATTTTTTGTCGAAATTAAGTAATACCATTGGGCATCGCGAATAACGCCTGATGTGTAATCAACTAAATCAATACCACTTTCTTCTAAAATAATTAAATTCACGCCGCGACGACACTCTAAAAGCAGTTTAGAAAATTTCTTTTTATCGGCCTTAATCATGTTTTCTACTAACAACGCATTTTGTGTCAGAAAAGCATACGGAAACACTTTAGAATTTTCTTTAAGCCAAAATGTTAAAAGATTTTTTCCATAGTTAGCTGAGGTGTATGGATTTAAAGCGATGTAAAGCACCGTGTTCTCCATATTTGTCCAGCCGTCCATTTGCAAAGCTTCACCGCGTTTAGCACGCTCACGCTGATAGGTAAGTAAATCAGGGTAACCAAAACCTTGCGGAGGTCTTAAAAAACTTTGCGTAAGAAATTCTGAATTCGTGTAGTGATAAAGCGGATAACCCTTAGCATGTTTTTTTGAGACCGCCGAGATATCGATAGCTACGCTTTGTACGTATTTGCTTGATAGAGTGTCGCCACTTTCATAAATTTTTACGATGTGATCAACACACTTCTGGCCTAGTACATCAGCGTAAGAAGCTCTCGTTTCAGGATTTAGAATGGCTTG
>CAMLRE010000233.1 GCA_946482355.1 uncultured Bdellovibrio sp. | reverse complement strand
TAAAAATCCTTTCATAGCCTGAAAGGATTTTTTTTCGTTTTAAATCTTCAGCGAAGTTTGTGAATTTCTGATCTTTATCGCCCACAACCCATAAAACCTTATCAGCGTGTTTTGCTAATACGGCTTCTTTGTTTTCTTGCTGTGCTAATGACAATGTTGTGAACCCTAGAGCTAATTTTTTAGGGTCAATATCGCGACCATTGCGTGAGAATTCACGATCGTTATCGGCTTTAAATACGTCTTGGCCATTCCATTCATTCCAGAACTCAGTCCAAGGTGTTGTTTCTAATTTATCTTTCCATACAAGATCGTTGATACGGCGTTGTTCTTTTTCGTTTTTATCAGTTAAACCAGGATGACCGCTGATAAAGATAAACTTTTTAAAACGATCAGCATGGCGCTCTAAAACATGCAGACCAACACGCGCTCCCAAAGAGTAGCCCACAAAAATCGGCTGCGTATTATCAGGTATAAAAGACGTTAATCGGTCGGCCAGCTTATTAAAAGAAGCTAAGTCGATATCTCCGATAGGTGATGTCGGTGAAAATAAATCTGGAGTAATCCACTGGTGCCTAGGAGTTAATGTTTGAACCTTGTACCAGTCTTTTCCAGAGCCTAAAAATCCATGTAACGCTAATATGTGACGGTTTTGCATGCTTCATCCATAAATTTCCAGACCGCATTTGACTGGGCCTGATCTGTCTGAATTTCAATAACGAAATTCTTCATTTCCTTCTTAGAAATGATATCGCGTACAGCCGAAAGATCAACCACGTCCACGACTTGTAGATAGTTCCAACCGAACATTTCAGCCCAGCCTTTGAACTGTATTTCGTGAGGGTTTAGAAACTTCTCGTGATCAAAGACTTTTTTAAAGATCTGGCCGCCTTTATTATTGATAATAACCAGGTTTTTACGAGAGGCTTTGCTGTCATCTCGGTTTAAACCTAACGCCGCTAAATCATACATCGCGGTTAAGTCACCAATCATCGCCCACGACATATCAAACTGGTTAGACCAACCTAAGTAGGTCGAAGTCTGGCCATCAATTCCGTTGGCCCCACGGTTGCCGTAAGTATCAGGAAATGACCCTTGCGAAAACAGATCCCATTCGCGAATCGGTAATGAATTGCCAATATAAATCGGATGAAATTTGATAAGTTGGCTTAATTGAAAAATAAAATTCTGTTCTGAATTTTTAAACTCAGTTAACGCCGTTACTTTTTTAGCCTGAAGCTGTTGGTTTAACGCTTGAAAATCGATTTTACGGTATTCAACAGCGTTTAATAAGGCATCAACAACTTCAAAGCCAGCTTGCAATGATTTACGAGCTAAACCAGAAAACGGAAGTTCTGAAATCGAAAGTACCGGAATATGCGCGTATTTTTTTTCTAAATCACGCCATAAACGCAAAGTCGGAACTCCGCCAATTCGCAAAACAGAAGAGTAAATATTTTTTTCTAAAAAACTTCCGAATAAAGCATCGCAATTATTAATTTGTAAATGCGCAAGCTCGGTATCACCTAATAAACCTGATAAAGATTCAGCGTAGTGATAAACCTGATACTTTAAAAGTGCGGCTTTAACCTGAGCTTTTTCATTCGAAGAAAGCTGACTTAAAATCACTAAGGGATTTTTAAAGAGTTTAGCGTCTTCGCCGTATTCGGCATCGAAAGGCTCGGGTTTAAATGATTCAACTTTATTTACCTCAACAAACTTAAGCGTGGTTTGTTGAAAGTTGCCATCGATCAACGGTTCATCAAAACATAAATTAAAATGCAGCGGTTTTTTAGAATCAAACTCAACTTTTAAGTCTGTTTGATTTACATCCCAGTCATAACATTTATGAACGTACGACGTAAAAATTCCCGCTTGTTCAATCGCTTGCGGAGCACCTGAACCACGGTAATTTTTTGGACGATCAGCGCTTACCACGATCAGCGGCAAACCTTGGTAAAACCCTTCAACAACAGATGGTAAAAGTTCGGCTACGGCCGTGCCTGAAGTCGTGATCACGGCTACTGGTTTTCCTGAGGCTTTGATTTTTCCTAAAGCGTAAAAGCCCGCTGAACGTTCTTCAAAAAATGATTTTACTTTAAAAGCGCGACCTTCAAGACCAACCACTAATGGAGCATTACGGGCGCCAGCGCAGACAATAACTTCTGCAACATCAAGATTGATCAGAATCTGATAAAAATGTGAAACCAGTTCAGCGTTGGTCATGAATTAATGTATGAAACTTGTTTACGAAATCTGCAACGAAAAAGCTTCGCAAATGGCCTTCTTTTTTGTCTCAAGCTCTTGCCATTCAGCCTCGAAGTCAGATTGCGCAGTTACGCCGCAACCTACAAAGATATTTAACCGCTTTTCACTCCAAATTAAGCCTCGGATACCGACAATCACTTGAGCAAAATCAGAGCTAATAACTCCAAATGGAGCCCCGAAAAAACCGCGCTCTTTTTGCACCGGAAATTCAGAAAACTCACGCGCCATTTCAGGCTTTCTTGGGTAAATTCCAAGAGCTGCTGTTGGGTGAAGTTTTTCTAACGCTTCAATACAGTCTTTTTGTGAAAGATCGTTTTTATGAATTTCAGTTTTAAGATGGCTTAATGTCGGTAACGTTAAAATATGCGTTTCACCAACTGTAATTTGGCCTAAACGTTCACGAATATCGTTAATTACAAACTCATGTTCTTCGCGCGTTTTCATATCGACATCAGAAACATGCGCAAACTTTTTATCGTTACTCCAAGTGCCTGCTAAGGCCATCGTTGAAAGAGTTTTTCCATCCCACGCCGCTAACATTTCAGGGGTTAATCCTAAAAATCCACCGGCTTTATCCCATAAACCATAGAGGTAACCCGGGCGAGTTTTTTGTAATGATAAATACAACTGATACGCAAAATTAAATTTTTCTTTGACGGCAAATTCATACTTTGTTGCAGGAACTGTTTTTTGCAAAACGCCGCTTTTAAAAGTTTTTTGCGACCACATAAATTGCGCTTCAAAATCAGCCTTGTGATTATCAACCAACGCTAATCCTGTAGCGGTTTTTACGACATGTTTTTCTAAAAATTGAAGAAGCTGTTGGCGGTTAATTTTTAGGGTTTTTTCGACCTGAAAAAGCCCCTGCGTTCGGTCAGTTTTTGTTTGTAAAAACTCCCAAAATTGTGGGCTGTAAACGAAAACCTGATGGGAATTGGCAGAGGCAGCACTAAAAACAGGCTTTCTTGCACCCAGAAGCAATATAAACTGATCTGTAGCGGTCTGAAGCAAGCCTCCGACCGCTAAAAAGTTTGAACTATTCAAATCGTTTGTGTTAAGGTGCATATCCACAATGTGGCAATTGTAGCAAAGGCATTCATGGTCGTACAAGTTGGTAATATTCAAATCGGTGGTCCGCAGTTTACTGTAATCGCAGGCCCATGTTCTATTGAGTCAGAAAATCAATTTATGACGACAGCTCTTGCTGTTAAAAATTCTGGTGCAGCTATGTTACGTGGCGGTATCTGGAAAATGCGTACCTCTGCTAAAGCCTTTCAAGGTTTAGGAACAGAAGCTTTTGATATTATCAAAAAAGTAAAAGCAGCAACCGGCTTAGGCTTAGTTTCTGAAGTGACTGATGTTCGTCAAATTGAAGAAATCGCTCACATCGTTGACGGCTACCAAATCGGCGCGCGCAATATGCACAACTACTCTTTACTTAAAGAATTAGGACGCCAACCAAAACCAGTTTTATTAAAACGTGGTTTTTCAGCGTTCATCGACGAATGGATCAAAGCCGCTGATTACGTATTAGCTGGCGGAAATGAAAACGTAATTCTTTGCGAGCGTGGTATCCGCACTTTTGAAACAGCAACACGTAACACGTTAGATCTTAACGCTGTTGTGTACGCTAAAAAACATACTCAATTACCTGTTATCGTTGATCCTTCACACGCTGTTGGTATTGCTGAACTTATTCCACAACTTTGTTATGCTTCAGCCGCTGCAGGAGCTGATGGTTTAATTATCGAAACTCACCCGAATCCAGCCCAAGCTTTATCAGATGGCCCTCAAGCCCTTACGCTTGAAACATTTGATAAAACTATGAAGCAATTAGAGCGCGTATTAGCAGCGTTCGATCGTCGCCTTCAAAAAGCGTAAGAAAAGGTTTTGCCATGAACACACAAACGCAACGTCAGTCACCAGATCCAGAAAAAATCCGTTCAATGTTTTCTAAAGTGGCGGCTAAGTACGATAAAGCTAACTCAGTTTTATCAGTAGGTATTCACCACTTATGGAGAAAAAAATTAGTTTCGTTAAGCGGCGCTAAAGCGGGAATGAAAGTTTTAGACTGCGCAACAGGCACTGGTGATCTTGCGATTGAATTCAAAAAAACTGTGGGCACAACGGGCGAAGTTGTTGGAACAGATTTCTGCAAAGAAATGTTAGAACCAGCTCCGGCAAAAGCTAAAGCCCAAAACTTAGATATTCATTTTGAATTAGCTGATGTGACGCAATTACAATTTGCCGACAAGCGCTTTGATGTTTCATCAATCTCTTTCGGTATCCGTAATGTGAACGATCCAGTT
>CAMLRE010000232.1 GCA_946482355.1 uncultured Bdellovibrio sp. | reverse complement strand
CTGATTCAAACTTCTATCTAGAAACTTCTAAAGCCACAAAGCTTACAGTATTTCACCCCGATGTGACTGGTAACTTATCTGTAAGTTCACAACTTTCAGTTCCTGAAAACTCAATCTTATCAGTAAACTTAACTTCATTTTCATACCGTGCAAATAATGACTGGGTTTGCGGCGTTCGTATCGTCGATGCAATGGATGAAAACTTACGTGAATCAGATGCCGCTGATGAGACTAACTTTTGTATTAAAGCTACTGACGCTAAAAAATTGACTCTAATTGATTCAAGTAACGGACAAAATAAAGAAGCTTTCTTAAAGTACCAAAAAACTGGTCAGATGAATGAACTTAACGAACGTGGCCTTCAAGTCGCTAACTTACAACAACAAATGCAAGGTATGGTTCAGACATTTAAAGCGGCCAGCACTAAAGGTAATGGCATCATTAGCCCGTTAAAAAATTGCGGTTTAGGTTGTTTAACAGCAACAAGCGAATACGGAACACGTATTCATCCGGTATTAAAAACAAAACGTATGCATAAAGGTATCGACTTACGCGCTAAAGTAGGTCAGCAAGTTGTAAGTGTTTACGACGGAAAAGTTTTAGCCACACGTTCTGAGCGCAACAAAAGAACGAATAAACTAAAAGGTTACGGTCACTACGTGATCGTGGTTCACCCAGGACGTCAGATGGAAACATTATACGCCCATTTATCAGCTTTTAAAACGACGGCAGGTAAACCTGTTACGCAGGGGCAATTAATCGCGTTATCTGGAAATACAGGTATCGGCACAGCCCCGCATTTACACTTTGAAATTCATGTATCGAAAAACAGAAATTATGTTCCAGTAAATCCTAGAAGCTATATTAGCAGTTTATTAAACGTTAGCCTTTAATTAAAAGTTTAATGCGATCGGATAGGTCGTGGCATTTTGGAATAAAAGAGCAGGAACAGACATTGCTCTTCTATAAACCATGCCATACACAGAAACCTATCCCGATTATTTACGCCCGCCTTTTTTTCAACGCATACCCCGCCGATTTTTTGGGGCGACAACGGATTTTCTTAAAAAGCCCTACGAATTTATTTCTGAAAATTGCAGCCGTTATAATTCAGATGTTTTTGAAGCCCGCTTGTTTTTTAAAAAAACTTATTTTTTTCGCGGCGAAAAAGCTACCGAACTTTTTTACGCTTCAGATAATTTTATGCGCGCAGGCGCTGCGCCTGAAGCTATTAAAGCAACGCTCCTTGGTAAAAAAAATGGTGTGCAGAACTTAGATGGCGAAGCTCATCTTTTAAGAAAAAAGCTTTTTTTAGATGTACTTTCGCCAAGTCGCATTTCTTCACTTTCTGACTTAGTCGGCGAAAAGCTTTTACAAAATGCAACACATTGGCCGAAAGAAAGCCGTCTTAATTTTTACGAAAGTTCGCAAAAAATTTTAACCGAAGCAGCTTGCCAATGGTTAGGCATACCGCTTGATGAAAAAGACGTTGAAAAAAGAAGAAAACAACTTACCGCGATGTTTGATAAAGCCGGATCAAAAGGCTTGGGCCATCTTTATGCCCGCTTTCAGCGAAAGCGAGCCGAATGGTGGATCAAAGAATTAATTCAGGAAACGCTTCTCGAAAGAAAAGCTGTGTCGAGTTCGTCGATCATTAATCAAGTTATTCGCCACAAAGAAAATGGCGTTTTTTTAGATCTAGATACCACAGCCAATGAAATATTAAATCTACTTCGCCCGATTGTGGCGGTTGCGGTGTATGCCACTTTCATCGCACATGCTTTAGAAATGAATCCTGAGTTACGCCAATACGTGAATGAAAGTTCAAAAAATCTTGAAAACTTCGTTCATGAAGTCAGAAGATTTTATCCATTCTTTCCGGCCATTATGGCCAAGACCAAACTTTCATTTGAATTTAACGGTTACTATATTAGAAAAAATCGCCGGGCCTTACTCGATATTTATGGCACGAACCACGATCCAAGACTTTGGCGTAACCCAGATAAATTTGATCCCGACCGTTTTAATGATCAGGTCATAAAAGAATTTAACTTTATTCCGCAAGGTGGAGGCAATGCTGCTACAAATCACCGTTGCGCCGGAGAACAAGCCACGATCGAAATCATGAAGACCTTTACCAAATTTTTAACGCAGAAGATGAGTTACAAACTTCCGAAGCAAGATTTAACAATTGATAAAAGACGTCTTCCGGCTTTACCGCAAAGTCGTATTATTCCTAAAGATATTCAGTTAATTTAGGACTTGGCTTTTCCTGGCTTTAAGCTACGCTTAAGATATGAAAAACATTATCTTAGCAACCAGTCTATTTTTAGCAGCACAAACTTCAATGGCCGAAACTTCACTTATTTGCTACGAAAAAATCGCAAATACAGTTGAACACGTTCAAACAGTTAACTTAAAAGGTACTGAACGTGCCAAACTTTTTGATGATGGCATTAATACAAGCTACATCACAGAAAAAAAGCCAGGCTTTTTCTCGATGGAACTTTTCATGGGTGGACGCGAACAACGTTTATACTCTGAAGGTAACATGGCCGAAAAAGGTTCGATCATCGTAGCCATCTGGACACGCGATGAATTAATCGAAATCGAATGCACTAAATAATTAAATGAACAAAGTTCAACAAAACCTTTCAGAGGGTAAACCCGCTCTGGAAGGTATTACTCTTGAAACAATGGTCACCGAATTAGTTGAAAACTACGGTTGGCAGCGATTGTCTGAAAAAATCTCGATCAATAGTTTCACTGAAAATCCAAGTATTAAATCAAGTTTGAAATTCTTAAGAAAAACCGACTGGGCAAGACTCAAAGTCGAACAGCTTTACACTTGGCGTGCAAAGACCGGCTGGGACCCTCGCGATAACGCGAAGTAAATCAAACACTTAAGCCCACCATTACCCCTGTCAGCGCAATCCGTGCTATAATATAAATCCGCAATAGACTTATTCAGGAGGATTTATGGAAGCAATACTTCTTGATACAGCAAAAGGACTGCTCTTCTTAGTGGTCATTGGTCTTATAATGTGGTTTTCAGCGCAAGCACTTATGTTTATCTACGCAGTTCTTGGCGATAACATTGGCTATTTAGCACTTATCCCGACGGGATTGGTCCTAGCCTATTTATTTGGGAATGCGATTTCAGCGCAAAAAGAATTTCCGAACTAAGATCTAAAGTAAGCGTGATCTCGCAGACGTCAATTCCGCCGGGCCCTTTTTTTATTTATAAGCTTCGTTTGTCCAAACACGAACGCGATGTTTTTCTAATTCAAACTGAGCTTCGCTTACAACATCGTAGGCTGTTTTTAAATATAACGCCGCTATCGCAAAGCCTACGATAACATCGGGGGCGCCTGATCCTGTTAATACAACTAAGCCTGAAGCGATCACAACACCAATGTTAGCAAAAATGTCGTTACGCGAACATAACCACACCGATCGCATATTCGAATCCGCATGACGGTATTTGTATAATAAAACCATACATACAGCGTTTGATAAAAAAGCTAATAACCCAATGCTTGTGACCGTTAATGAAAAAGGAACTGTGCCTGCGATACCGCGATACACGGCTTGGCCCATGACAAAAAAGCCAAACATCGCCATCACAAGCCCTTTAAATAGACCTGCGCGAGCTTGCCATAAAGGGCCGTGCTGAAGAGCGTACCAACTAATCCCGTAGATAGCGGCATCACCTAATAAATCTAAAGAGTCGGCCATAAGAGCTGTGGATTTTGCGAAGTAACCGCTTAAAAATTCAATGGCGAACATCGAATAGTTAATCCACATGACCAGACGTAGAACTTTGCCTTGTTCCATAGGGTTTTAACCTACTTGAACAGGCTTAACGAAGTCATGAAAGCCGCATGGTTATGAGCTAATTGAAAACAATCTGTATAAGCTGCTTTGCAAAAAAATAGACATCGGTTTAGAGAGTGCGCTAACGTTTACTTATGAAAACATTTTTTATTATCACTTTGTTTCCATTTGCAGCTTTTGCCGAAAATTTTCTTAACTGCTCTTTCGGAATGTTCAATGTCGCTATGCTAAGCACAAAGACTCAGTTAACTGAAGATTTACAAATCGGTAAAATGACTTGGGCTAATTATCAAGCCGCTCCAGCGAAAGAAATTTTTAATACTGTATTAGAGCCGCAAGAAAAAGAATTATACCGTTTTCAATTAGAAGAAGGCTTCGGAGAAAAAAATATTCATATCGTAGTTTCACAAGAGAAAGTAGCGTTTAGCGCTTATTCTGCTTATGCCGAAAATCCACAAATGCCTGCCATGAAAAAAATGACCGGCACTTGCGAAATTAAATAAAACACCGATAGCCGCCCCTCTCTGGGCTACCGGCTGTAACTGTTGATTGAAAACGATTAATTCAATCTGTCGCGATTTCGTTCGTTTTCTTCACGTAGATTATTTTTATACTCTTCTGTTTTATCTTCAAATTTACTGTAAACCCGGTCTAATCTTTCTTTAGCCTGCTCTTTGGTTAATCCGAACTTCTGCTGGATTAAGCCAGAGATTGATTCCATGTTACCTTTGGTTTGTTCAACTTCA
>CAMLRE010000231.1 GCA_946482355.1 uncultured Bdellovibrio sp. | reverse complement strand
AATTTTTGCCGTAGTGTTTTTAGGCGAACAACTCACTTGGAAGACAGGCCTTGGCGGTGCGCTGATCGCAGTCGGCGCTGTCTTAATGGCTCTTTAATTTTGCATTTGTCTGAATTCAGATCTGAACGGTTCCCACTCTTCTTTTAATGAGATCGGCTCTTTTAATTTCATCGGGATCGGGCTTAGTAAATACGAATACTTTTCGTGCTCGATCGCTTTGTTGTAAAGCTTGTCGTAAGTCGCACGGTAAGTAAGTACACGTTTTACATACGTTCTAGTTTCAGCAAACGGAATATGTTCGATAAATTTATCAAACTCTAACTGCCCTAGATTTTTAATCCATGATTTTACTCTGTGCGGGCCACCGTTGTAGGCCGCAGCCACTAACGGTTTTTGGTTATCCATTTCTAGCGATAATTTTTTTAAGTACGCGGCACCAAACTCAATCGATTTTTCCGGCGTAAATAACTGATCAGTCTGAATTTTTTGATCCATAATATCAGCCACTTTTTGCGCTGAGTACGGCATAAACTGCATCAAGCCTACAGCACCTACCGGAGAAATCGCATCTGACTTAAACTGTGTTTCTGCACGCATGATCGATAAAATTAAATACGGATCAATTTTTCTTTTTTCAGCGTATTGAAACACTTTATCTTTATACGCTTCTGGGTAAAGCGATGACCACATCACCGGATCAGCTTTAACTTGCAGAGCTGTTTTTTCAGTTGATGAAAAGCGGTTCATTAACGATAAAGCACGATAGTAAAACTGCTGTGTTAAATAAAACTGCGCCATCTGCTCGGCTTTTTTGCGCGAGTTAATTTTCTTTTCAATTTCGTACAAATGCCAACGAGCTAAATCAGGTTCATTTTGTAAGATTAAAAATTTAGCCCAGTTAATTTGTGCCGCTAAGTCTTTTTCAGTTTCAACTTCGATACCGGCTGAATCGGTATTTTGAATCACTTCATTTTCCGAATTGGCTAATTGTACAGCGCCTTCATCAGTTTCATAGTTTGATTGATCTAAGAAACTGTAAGATTCCATAATCTGCGAATAGCTTTGTGTTTCAGAAGCCACCGGAAAAGGCCCTTTATTCATCTTAGCTACGAGCGCGATACTTTTTAAAACGCCGTTATCACGATATTCTTTTTTTGCGTTTTCATAACGTAACCACGCAAGCAGATTATAGTAAGAAAAAGCTTTTTGATCTAAAACAGGTGTTGATAATTTTTTAAATCCGGCAATCGCAGAAGACTCATCTCCAAGTTTTAGTTTTGTATCAGCCATCCAGTAGGCTAAACGGGCTTCATCAACTGCATAACTTGTTGTGGCTTCAAAAGCGTCTAAAGCTTTTTGATATTGGCCATCTAGGTATAATGTCCAAGCGCGAAGCCAAGCGATCTGGTCAAAATCACGTGTCGGGCGACTGCGGCGCTTTTTCTTTTTCATGTACGGATGATTTTTGTAAAGTTCATCAAAGATCGCGTGCGCCTGAGTGTACTTTTTAACTTGGTACAATAAGAAGGCCTGCTGAAAACGCATCTCTTCGTACTCTTTGCCTCTTGTTTTCGTTAAAATTTTAGCAATGATTTGTTCAGCTTTTTCTAATTCACCGGCACGTTGGGCGATAAAGAAGTAATTGTCTTTATAATCAGTTTCTAAAAGTTCTTTTTCGTATTTAGCTAAATTTTTAAAAGCTGTGACCGGATCACCTTGGTTTGAATCATAAACGGCACGAACATACGTGCGCTCCCAATCTTGCAATTTGGCATAGCCTGAAAACAATTCGATCTCACGTAAGGCTTGGTATTCTTTAGCGGCAAACAACAAACGGCGCATGCGAGTTAAAAAATCGTCTAACGTGACAGGGCATCTTTCAGTGGCTGTTGTAAGTTCAACGAAATCAATACCCGGTTCTGCAATCCAACGGTCACGCTCAGTATGGCAGATCTCATCAAAGTATTTATTTCTTTGAAGCCATTTTAAATATTCTTCTTCAAACACTTCACCTTCAGAAGAACCGCGTAACTGGCGAAGTAATGAACGCGATTCTGATTTAATAAACCCTACGGCATTCGCAAATTTTAATTGATCCACCGGAGAATTGATTAAAAATACAATCAGCTCTAAACGAATACGAATAAATTTTTTCTCTTTTTTAAGAGCTAAATAGTGTTTGTAGACATCTTCGTAATTACCCGACCACGTTGATAAAAAATAATCTTTGTAATTATTTAAAATCGGCTGAGACGGCGTCCATTTTTTAATACTATCAATGGCATTATTAACATTTTGATTTTTTTTCGTAAATTCAGAGAAAGCTTCAACTAAAGCTTTATTTTCTTTTAAGAATTCTTGATACGATTTATCTTCCATCGTATCGATTTGGCTTTTGTTCAAATGCGCAGCCGACATATCTGTCTTGATTGTAGAAACAGTCTTCGGCGAAGCACTGCTTTTACCCTCAAGAAAATGTGGATTTGGTTTAGAAGAAAAAGCTAATGCAACAGGAAAGAGAATCTTGAACAACACCATAGTGAATATGCTACTCCGTTTTCAAGTTTAAACGAAGAACAAAAGGGTCTATGCCGCCTTGAGTGCGGCCGTGAAAAATGACTCTAACAAAGCCACTCCTTGACCAAGGGCCAGAAGGCGTAGTGCTGACTAAACAGATGTAGATCAAACTTTGCCAAGCACTACGCTTTCGATTTATTTTAAAAACATCTTCTTCAAGGGGTACATCATGAGCTCGATCACTAAAGAATCTTTCAAAGCTGGCGATTTTATTTTTTTCGAAGGCGACATTGAAGCTCACTTTTACATTATCGAATCCGGTACCGTAAAAATTTTCTCGAAAAACAAACAGGGCCAAAAAGTTGAATTAGCTAAACTTAACCCCGGTGAAACTTTCGGTGAATTTGCGTTAATCGATAAAGGTGCCCGCACTGCTTCTGCCCAGGCCGATACAGACTGTAAGCTAATGAAAATTTCTGAAGAAGGTTACAACATTATGTTAAATGATCTTCCGCTATGGGCTTCATCAATGCTTGAATCATTTTCTTCACGCCTAAAATCAATGAACACCGCTTTGAAAGAATACAAAGCCCAAGAACAGAAAAAATAATTTAAAAAACAGGCATAACGATTGCTCTTTGAATACTCCTTGGAAGGTCTTGTACCAAATCACCCCAAGGAGTATTTTTATGAAAAAATTCATTCTGGCTTTATCATTAATTACAGCTTCACTTTTTGCCGACGCTTATCAAGTCACTGGTAAAGTGGTTGAAATCACTGATTCAAAAATCGTTGTTATGAAAGGCAAAGAAAAATTTGAAATCGCACTTGATTCGGCCACTTCTGAAATGGCTAAGGCCAAAGTTGGCGACAAAGTTAAGGTCGAATACACGATGACCGCCACCAGTGTTGAAATGAAAAAATAATAACAAAACTCTGACAAGTTAGCCCTAAATCAGTCGCTGTCTAAAAGATTGACGGGTTTAGCTGCCCAAACCCTGTTAAATAGCTATAAACAGGTCCTTTTTTCGCAATCAGATTCCGTAGTTATAACTAACTAAGGAGCTCCAAACTCATGAAGCGGAATCTGATTTTATCTCTAGTTGCTATTCTTGGTGTAATATTCATGGCGCAATTCAGTTTTGCCCAAGGCCAAACTCAAACTAAAAAAAAACGCGTACAGCAACAACAAAATCATCAGACAATCATGCCACCTCCGAAAGTGTACCCTGATGTTGAAGTTGAAGAATTGCCTTACAAACTTTCTGCAGCTGTAAGTTTATCGTACGAACAAAATGCCGAAGAAAATTCAGAAGGTATTCGTGGCCGCGGTTTAGGTTTATATTTTGCTCCGAAATTTGAATATTATGATTTTTCTATTCGTGCCGAATTATCTTATGGCTACGACTTAAATCAACCTCGTGAAGGTTCTGACTGGTCTGACAGTGTAGTTTCGCTTTTATACAAAGGCTGGAAATTATCAGCGATTAAAATTTCTCCGTACACTTCAGTTGAACTTCCGCTTTCAAAAGAATCACGCGAAAACCGTGAAATCGAGTTAGTTAATAACCTTGGCGTACTTGTGGCTTTAGATACAAAAGATTTAAACGTTCCCGATCTAAGCTTATCTTACTCGGTGGCTTACGGTTATTACACGAATAAATACACAACGCGTGTTAACGGCGAACCTGCGACTGAATACAAAATCGTTCAAACAGTCAAAGCAGGCTATAATTTTAACCCGGTTTCTGTAGGCGTTAAGTTTAAATTTACTTCATCTTATTCTTATGAGGATGTAGTTCGTTCAGGTTTTTTCTTACAAGAAACTATCGGTTACGAAGTTAACGACACCCTAGCGTTTTCACTTTACCACTACAACGCGGCTCCATTCTTAAAAGATGCGACTTACGAAAATAACTTACATACGTTTGATAGAGAAACATCAACTGTGGGTGTTTCAACGGATTTATCATTTTAATTTTTTAAAAAAGAAGGTGTGATATGAAAAACCTAATAATTATTTCGATGTTAACAGTGTTAGCCGTTATGAACTTTTCTGGTTGCGGTAAAGCCC
>CAMLRE010000230.1 GCA_946482355.1 uncultured Bdellovibrio sp. | reverse complement strand
TTACCTAAGTTGTGCGCTGCCCAGCCTAAGTGAACCTCTAAGATCTGACCGATATTCATACGTGAAGGAACGCCCAGTGGGTTAAGAACCATATCAACTGGAGAACCATCTGCTAAGTATGGCATGTCTTCTTGAGGTAATACTTTAGAAACAACACCTTTATTACCATGGCGGCCGGCGAACTTATCACCAACTTGTAATTTACGTTTAATAGCTACGTAAACTTTAACCATTTTGATAACGCCAGGAGGAAGCTCGTCACCTTTTTTAAGACGATCAATCTTCTCATTGAATACTAATTTAACTGCATCTAATTGGTTACGAGCACCATCGATGATTTTGTTAACTTGGAATTCAACTTCTTGTTCTAACGGGATGTAGCTTAATAACTCGAAAGGAATTGTTTCAAGGTCTGCATTTGTGATGTCTTGACCTTTGTTTAATAACTTTTGAGTACCGTCTTCATTTAATAAGATACCAGTTGTTTTTTTACCAACTACGATATCGCGTAATTTTTCGATCGCGTTATTTTTGATAACGTTTTGTTCGATCGCTAAATCTTTTTCTAGTTTTTTACGTTTTTCTTCGATGATTAAACCTAAACGCTCATCACGGTCAGATCCTTCACGAGAGTAAACTTGCGCATCGATAACTGTACCGTAAACGCCAGATGGAGCACGTAAAGATGTATCACGTACGTCACCAGCTTTTTCACCGAAGATAGCTCTTAAAAGTTTTTCTTCTGGAGATAATTGAGTTTCACCTTTAGGAGTTACTTTACCCACTAAGATAAAACCTGGTTTAACTTCAGCACCGATACGGATGATACCTGATGAATCCAGATCTTTTAACGCTTCTTCACCAACGTTGGCGATATCGCGAGTGATCTCTTCTTTACCAAGTTTTGTATCACGAGCAACGCACTCGAACTCTTCAATGTGAACTGAAGTGTAAGTGTCGTCTTGTAATAATCTTTCAGAGATTAAGATAGAATCCTCGAAGTTGTAACCCATCCACGGCGTGAACGCTACGCGGATGTTTTGACCTAGAGCTAACTCACCTAACTCTGTAGATGGACCATCGGCGATGATATCGTTTTTAGAAACGCGATCACCTTTTTTAACGATTGGTTTTTGGTTGAAACATGTATTTTGATTTGTACGTTGGTACTTAGTTAAGTTGTAGATATCAACGTTCGCACCAAGTTCTCCGCCTTTAGCAAGACGACGAACAACGATACGAGATGCATCTACTTCTTCAACGATACCATCATTGTTAGCAACGATTGAAGTACCAGAATCGCGAGCAACTAAACGCTCAACGCCTGTACCAACAAGTGGTGCGCGAGATTTTAATAACGGCACAGCTTGACGTTGCATGTTCGATCCCATTAGAGCGCGATTGGCATCGTCATGCTCTAAGAATGGAATTAATGATGCCGCAATAGAAACTAACTGAGACGGAGATACGTCTTGTAAAGTTACTTTTTCACGGTCAACAACCTCATACTCGCCATCGCGACGTACAGTGTGATTACCCGGAGCTAATTCACGGTTGTACTTCGGCTCTGTCGGAGCTTGAGCTTTGTAATGTCCAGACTCTTCAAGAGCTGACATGTAAGTGATTGATTCAGAAATTTTACCAGCTTCAACTTTTTTGTACGGTGTCTCGATGAAACCGTAAGAGTTGATGCGTGCGTAAGTCGATAAAGACGCGATAAGACCGATGTTTGGTCCCTCTGGCGTTTCGATCGGACAGATACGACCGTAGTGAGTCGCGTGAACGTCACGTACTTCGAAACCAGCGCGGTCACGAGTTAAACCTCCGGGGCCTAACGCTGATAAACGACGTTTGTGCGTGATTTCAGATAATGGATTTGTTTGATCCATGAACTGAGATAACTGAGACGAACCGAAGAATTCTTTAACAACAGCGTTCACTGGTTTAGCGTTAACTAAATCGTGAGGCATCATTGTTTCAACGTCTTGTAATGACATTCTTTCTTTGATCGCGCGCTCCATACGAACTAAACCGATACGGTATTGGTTCTCTAATAACTCACCTACTGAACGAACACGGCGGTTACCTAAGTGATCGATATCATCTACAACACCGCGACCATTTTTAAGATCGATTAATGTTTTAACTGTAGATAAAATATCTTTGTGAGTTAACACGCGGAAAGATGGAGGACATTCTTCCATCGAAATACCGAATTTGTGGTTGATCTTGATACGACCAACTTCAGATAAATCGTAAGCTTCTGGATCGAAGAATAAACGGTTGAAGTAAGCTTGCGCAGCTTCCATAACCGCAGGCTCACCTGGGCGTAAACGTTTGTAGATCTCGATTAACGCTTCATCTTGGTTTCCAACTTTATCAACTAATAAAGTGTTACGTAAGAAAGGTCCTACAGTTAAACCGTCGAAGAAAATTAAGTAGAAGTTTTCGATACCAGCCGTTAAAGCTTTTTTGATTAACGATACTGATAATTCAGTATTCGCATCAGCAATGATCTCACCAGTTGATTCGTCGATTAAAGGTTTAGCTAAAACTTTACCTTCTAAATCTTGTGGTTGAACTTCAACTTCAGTTAAACCTAAGTCTTTAACTTTTTTAACGATAGCGCGAGTGATACGACGGCCAGCTTTTACTAAAGCTTCGCCAGTTGCAGGATCAACGATATCAGCAATCGCACGTTGACCAGACATTCTTTCGATATCTAGTTTACGGAACAATTGTTTACCTTTTACGAAGATTTCATCTAAGTCGTAGAAGTATTCTAATAATTGCTCAGTGTTCATTCCTAATGCTTTAAGAAGAATTGTAGCTGGGAATTTACGACGACGATCGATACGGACATGGATAACATCCTTTTGATCGAATTCGAAATCTAACCAAGAACCACGGTAAGGAATTACACGTGCTGAGTAGATTAATTTACCAGAAGCATTGTTTTTACCACCATCGTGGTCAAAGAAAACACCTGGAGATCTGTGTAACTGAGAAACAACTACGCGCTCAGTACCGTTGATGATGAAAGAACCGTTAGCAGTCATTAAAGGAATTTCACCTAAGTAAACTTCTTGCTCTTTTACATCGCGGATTGAACGTGCTTCAGTTTCTTCATCAACATCAAATACGATTAAACGTAAAGTTACTTTCACAGGAGCTGCGAAAGTCATTCCACGCTGACGGCACTCATCTACGTCGTATTTCGACGGCTCAAGAGTGTATCCAACGAACTCTAAAGAAGATGTGTTGTTGAAATCAGAAATTGGAAATACAGATTTAAATACACCATTTAAACCTTCGTTTCCTCTGCGATCAGCATCAACTTCTTTTAAAAGAAATGCTTCGTAAGATTTTTTCTGAAGTTCAATCAAGTTCGGGATTTCGATAACTTGTTTGTTTTTTGCGAATGACTTTCTAATGCGAAGATTAGATGCCGTGACGGGAGTCTTATCCATTATTTTTTCTCCAATAGGCTGTGTGAATTTTAATTTTTCAAAATATTTTTTTAAAAAAATTAAAATTGAAAATTCGCTTCGGGGGGAATTTACAAGGCCCACATTAATTCAAATTTGAACGTAAGGTATTGAAACTACCTAATTAACCACTAAAATGCAACACTTGGTTCGGGATTTGCACTCCCTCTGAAAAATTGCCACTTTGCCTAAATATTAGGATGTTTTTATAGAGCAAAAAACCTTATTTGAAAAAATATTTTTTGCTTATTTTATATGCTAATTTCCGGGTCAAAATGAGGTTCAAAGCTTGCAGTTTAACCCTCCTGAAACAAACTTTCGGGCTAATTGCCCTAACTTTGACTTAAGGAGCGCGTCATGATGGATCGAGTGGTCTTTTCTTCGACTAAAAATGAATATTTAAAGGGCGTCTTTCAAAATCCGCAAGACATCCCCGAGGTTTATGAACCGGTTGATTGCGATTTTTCAGATGAACTTGAATTTGCAGTGATTCGCCAACTGCCCGTCGAAGTTAAATACTGGAACGCCAAAAACGAACTTCACGCGATCCGCGGCCGCATTATTGATATTTATGCAGAAAATAAAGCCGAATATATCAAAATGTCGAATCAGACATTGGTTCGTTTAGACCGAATTGCTTCGGTCCATATTTTAAATCCTAATTGATTGTTGTGCAGCTTGGGTAAAGATCACCCGGAATAAGTGTGCCGCCAGCACAAACTGAAGTGACTGGTTGGCAAGGCTGACTTGGTTGTGAAAATGGTTGGGCATAACCAGTTACAGTTAAATTCGCCGGAACAACTCCCGAACCGCGTTCTGATAAACAAGTACCTTCAGAAGCGTTCGCTAAACCTAAAAATAAAAATGCAAAAGCAAATACTAACTTACTCATAAAACTCCCACTCTAGTTTTTTAAAAAGTTAGTGCGAGAAACCGCAAGAATCAAGCTCCGCAACGTTTTCCGCAACATTTTCACGTTCGCTAAAAGTGGAGCTTTACAAAATAAAAAAGGGAATACTTGCGTATTCCCTTTGAACCATAAGCGTGAATTGCTTACGACAAAAATTACTTGATAGTAACTTTCGCGCCTGCAGCTTCAAGAGCTTTTTTGATTTTT
>CAMLRE010000229.1 GCA_946482355.1 uncultured Bdellovibrio sp. | reverse complement strand
GTTGCGGCCTCTGGGTGAGGCATTAAACCTAAAATACATCCTGTTGGATCAGTTACGCCTGCAATCTGCTGGTAACTGCCATTCACATCTTCTGTGTACGATAAAGCAATTTGTCCGTTAGCCACTAACGACTGAAAAGTATTATGTTGCGTGGCTTGATCACCGGCAAAAGTGATTTTTCCTTCACCGTGACGGATCGGAAGCTGAATTTCTTTTCCTTGTAAAGATTTAGTCCAAACACATTTTGATTCAGGAACTTTTAGGCTTACCCATTTATTAATAAAATGACCTTGGCGATTGTGAGTTAATGTCATTTGTCTTTCGGTAAATGGTTTAGGCAGTAGCCCCAAACGCACTAACACCTGAAAGCCATTGCAAATTCCAATGATTAGTTTTCGCTGATTAATAAATTCAGTCAGCGTTACACCTAATGAGTATTTTAATTTTAAAGCTAAAATCTGGCCTGAACCAATTTCATCACCGAAAGAAAATCCACCAGGTAATGCTAGAATTTGATAATGACTAAGTTGACCCGGCTGATCGATTAAATCTTGCACGTGCATAATTTTAGTTTCACAGCCATACTGTGCGAACGCTAAAGCTGTTTCATTTTCGCAGTTAATTCCATCGCCAGTTAAAATAAGAGCTTTTACTTTTTGACTCATTAGATAGCTCCTTTTGCTTTAATACGGTAAGCGTTTAAGCTTTCGCTATTTGTGACTATCAGTTGATTTTTAATTTCTAATTGTGCTGTCGCGGTTACAGTTCCTAAGAACGCTAAGTCTGTCATGAATAACGTTTCGAACTCTTTTTGTTTTGCCTTTTCAATTGTAACCACAATGCGGCCAGCGCTTTCTTTAAAAAGGTCAAGCGTTGTTGAAATTTCCATTCCCAAAGCCGTTGCCATGATTTTTTCTGTTAAAGCGGTAGCTAGGCCGCCTTCTGAAACATCGTGCGCACTTTTCACAAAACCTAAAGTGATGGCTTTATGTAACGATTTATAAAGTTCTAGCTGCTTTTTAAAATCAGTTAATTGATCAGGGCCGATTAAATACACCAGATCACCAGCGGCTTTTACTTCGCTGGTTGTAATATGATTTAACGAACGAACACGACCCATGGCTGTTACAAGTAAAGTCGGTTGCACCGAGATCTTTACATCATCAGCGATGAAATCATTTTTCATTGAATCTTTACCACTCACAAAAGGCATGCCGTAGTCGGTGCTTAAATCATAAATCGCTTTTGACGTACGAACTAATTGCGCAAGCTTATACGCCCCATCTGGATTTTTCTTATGCGTGATAGGATCAGGCCAGCAGTAGTTATCGACCAACACCATTTCAGACGGATCAGCTCCCACACAGACGCTGTTTCTAACAGCTTCATCTAAAGCGTGAACCGCCATTTCATAAGCATCATACGCACTGACTTGAGGTGCGATACCACAAGAAATAGAGATCGCATTATCTTGCTCACCACCGTGCGGGTATAACCAAATCACTCCAGCATCCGTTGGTGCATGACGGCCAACTTCTTTTGTTCCGGTAAATGGTTTTACTAAGGTGGCTGCTTTAACTTCATGATCGTATCTGCGAACTAAGTGTTCGTGCGATCTGATATTTGGTGAAGCTAAAAGTGATAACAATTGCTCTTTTGCAGACTGTGGTTTTGCAGGCTCTTTAATTTTACCTTTTAGCCAGTGTGATTTTTTTGAAGCTTCAACGCTTTCAGAATCAATATGCGCTTTTAACTGCATCGGTTTTAATGATTCATGTAAAAAATGAAGATTTAAATCAGCCACAGTTTTACCTTGATAGCGCACTAGCAGTTGCCCTTGGTTTGTAAACTCCCCGATCACCGTAGATAACACGTTACGTTTTTCTGAAAGTTGTAAGAACTGATGAATCTTTTCTTTAGGTACGGCAAACGTCATACGCTCTTGTGATTCACTCACCATTAATTCAAATGGCGATAGCCCTGGGTATTTTGTCGGAGCTCTGTCTAATTCAATGATGGCGCCGTTTGTGTAGGTGGCCATTTCGCCCACTGAAGAACTTAAGCCCCCTGCCCCGTTATCTGTTACACTTGAAAATAAATCTTTCTGTCTAGCTTCAATTAAAAAATCACCTAAACGTTTTTGCGTGATCGGATCACCGATTTGTACGACTGAAGCTGGCGCATTTTCGTTTAATTCCATCGAGCTAAAAGTCGCGCCATGGATTCCGTCTTTACCGATTTTACCACCCGACATCACGATGTAATCACCGGCTTTTTGTCTTTTTTCGGCCGTTGATTGTTGGTGTTCGGTTTGTGGCAATACCCCAACTGTTCCACAGAATACGAGTGGTTTACCCACGAAATCATGATCGTAAACAAAAGCGCCATTTACCGTAGGAATACCAGATTTATTACCCCCGTCTTGTACACCTAAGTGAACACCTTCAGCGATACGATCTGGATTTTTAAGTTTAGAATGAAGTTTAATGTTATTTTCTTTAAAGAAAGAATCTTCTGCTAAGCAAAACACATTGGTATTTGCGATGGGCTTTGCCCCTTGGCCGCAACCTAAGATATCGCGGTTTACTCCTAAAATACCCGTCAGCGCCCCGCCGTAAGGATCAAGAGCTGATGGCGAGTTGTGTGTTTCAACTTTAATACATACATCAACATTTTTATCAAAACGAACAATTCCTGCGTTGTCGTGAAAAATTGAAACTAACCAATTTAAATTACGGTCGGCTTTAATTTTTTCAGTGGCTCCGCGAATAAAAGTTTTAAATAAACTTTTAACTTCAAAGTTTCCAAGCTTTTTCATGTGGTTTGGAAGATCGCCTTCTGAGTATTCGATATGACTTGCAAAGATTTTATGTTTACAGTGTTCTGACCAGCTTTGCGCGATCACTTCCATTTCAACATCTGTGGGATTACGGTTCAGGGTTTTAAAGTAATCACGAACAAAATAAATTTCTTCTAAACTTAAAGCCCAGCAGTTGTCTGTATTTAACTTTAATAAGCTGGCTTCGTCTTTGTTTAAGTCAATGGTCGTAGCTTCATGCGAAGTTGAAAGCACTTCGATGATTTTCGGAGCTTGCATACGCAAATTTGACTGAATTGCGTCTTTACGCTGAATTGTGACTTTTTGTAATAATTGATTCGCTAATTTTTCATAAGTGAATTTTTCAAAATCAGCGTCAGTTAGGTTTTCAGCACTTTGCATGAAATAACATTCGCCAGAGGCCACATTTAATTCGTATTTTTTAAGATCAGGAATAAGCTTAAAAGCTTCCAATACCGCGTGAGCCGAGTTATCAGTTACACCAGGTTTAAAACTAATATCACACAACACAGGATTTGAAAAACCACGTGTTCCTAAGTAAGAAATCATATCCATGTTTTTCGACTCAGAAGAAAATAAAACTTCGGTCACTGAATCAGTTAAAATCGTTTTAGCGTAAGTATCGATTTCAGGAATTGGCTCATTTGATTCTAATAAAAAATAATTCGCTTTAAATAGCTTATCAAATTTTATGTTGCAGTATTTTGTAAACCATTCAGTGAGTTTGTTTTCAGATAAACTCATCTCGGTGGGTTGATGTTGGTTTGGGTAAATTTCAAATCTGTAAGTCGTTTTCAAAGCGCAGTCTCCTATGGCTTAAATTCAAACTTTGGCGTAGCCGGGCATTCAACAAATAACTTTTCTAAAATAACGGGGTAAATTCTATTTTCAGCGGCTAAGCCGCGCGCTTTAAAGTCTTCAAAGGATTCGCCTTCTCTTTTCTTTAAACGCTCTTGGTAAATGATTTTTCCGGTATCCATACCTTCATCAACAAAGTGAATCGTGCAGCCGTACTCGGTCATTCCTGATTTAAAAGATTGTTCGTAAGCTTCTTTTCCGGGAAATAGCGGCAACAACGAAGGATGGATATTTACGACTTTAAACTGTTTAAGTTTATCATCGTAAAAATTTATTAAAAAATCTTTTGATAACAACTTCATAAAACCGGCCAGCACAATCCAGTCAGGCTGATATTTTCTGATGGTATGTAGTAAACGCTGTTCGAAACTTGATTTAGTTTCTTCTTTTGCTTTTACAACTGTTTCGGTCTCGACACCCAAATTTTTAGCGCGCTGTAAAACTAAAGCTTCAGAGCGATCACTAATGACCCCTACCACTTGAAAAGTGTTATGAGCTTGCGCATAGCGAATAATGGCTTCGGCGTTTGATCCACTTCCTGAGGCTAAAATAACAATCTTAGCCACGTTGCGCTCCAATATCAGTTCTGTATTGAGCACCGTCGAACTTAATTCTTGCAACATCGCTATAAGCTTTAGCGCGAGCTTCTTCGTAAGTATTTGCTAACGCAGTTAAACCTAACACGCGACCGCCTGCCGTTAATAAATGGCCGTCTTTACGATCAACACCGGCAAAAAAGATTTTAGATTTTAATTCTATCGGCAGCGTAATTTCATCACCACTGCGAACAGCTACACCTTCAGTGCCGGGATAACCGTGGGCTACCATCACCACATGAATTGCTTTTTCAGGCGCCATTTCGATTGAAGTATTATGTAACACACCATCGGCACACGCTAAAAATAATGGAACGATG
>CAMLRE010000228.1 GCA_946482355.1 uncultured Bdellovibrio sp. | reverse complement strand
CTTAACGAAGTGTAAAGTTCAGCCGGTTTTGGCAACAGATGTTTCTATCGCTGCTGCGATTGAAAAGTTCTACGGAACATTCAAGCAGAACGAACAACAGTTCAACGAAGATGAAACTTTAGGCGGCGAAGTCGACGACATCGACATGAAGAGCACTTCAACTGAAGTGAGCGAAGAAGCCGATAGTAAAATCGGTTCAGCACCTATCGTAAAATTCGTGAATGGTATTTTGATCGAAGCCATGCGTAGACGCGCCTCAGATATTCACTTAGAGCCGTATGAGAAAAATTTTCGTGTACGCTTTCGTATCGATGGTTCGTTATTAGAAGTGGCTGCTCCAGCGGCCTCTTCAGGGCCTGCGATTGCAGCCCGTATTAAAATTATGTCTAAAATGGATATTGCTGAAAAACGCCGACCCCAAGACGGTCGTTTAAAAATCAATATCGCTAAAGAAAATAAAGAGATGGATTTTCGTGTGAACACTGTTCCGACCATGTGGGGCGAAAAAGTGGTTATGCGTCTTTTAGATAAATCGAATCTTCAACTCGACATGACCAAACTTGGTTTTGAAGAAGACGATTTAAAATTATTCAAAAATTGTGTGAACCTTCCGCAGGGGATGGTGTTGATCACGGGTCCTACGGGTTCCGGTAAGACAACCACAATTTACTCAGCCTTAGCTGAGCTAAATAAATCCGATGTGAATATTTCCACAGCGGAAGATCCTATCGAGTTCAATCTTGAGGGGATCAATCAGGTTCAGATGAATCCTGATATTGATTTAAATTTCAGTAGCGCCTTACGTGCGTTCTTACGTCAAGATCCGGACATCATCATGGTGGGTGAGATTCGTGACTTAGAAACAGCAGAAATCGCGTTTAAAGCGGCCTCTACAGGTCACTTAGTTTTAAGTACTCTTCATACGAACGATGCTCCTTCGACAGTTGTTCGTTTAACTGAAATGGGTGTGGCTCCGTATTTAATTTCTTCGACAGTCAATTTGATCGTAGCCCAGCGTCTCGTGGGTAAAATTTGCGATCAATGTAAAGAGCCGATTCAGGTTCCAGAAACAACGCTGTTAAATCTAGGTGTTAGTAAAGCAGATATTCCAAGATTTAACTTAATGCGTGGCCGTGGCTGTTCAAATTGTAACAACACGGGAATTCGTGGTCGTCTGGCGATTTACGAATTAATGCCGTTAACTGAAAAAATTAAAGATGCGATTTTAAGAAATGCATCGGCCCAAGAACTTCGTAAATTAACTAAAGACTTAGGCTTTCGCACATTACGTCGAAGCGGTTTGTTAAAGTTAGCTCGTGGGCAGACAACAATTGATGAAGTTTTAAATACATCTGTGAGAGACGACTAGAGGATAAGGCATCATGATTGAAAAGATTTTAACCAAAGTAAGAGATGCTTCCGCTTTAGAGGTTCAGTTCAGACTGGGTCATAAAACTATTGCGAAAGTAAAAAATGAATGGCTGGAAATCGACAAAGAAAGTCTTGGTTTTTCTGAATGGGAAGACTTAAAAGACCTATGTCTGCAAAACAATGATAAATTAACTTTGGAAACAAAAGGTTTTGTCAGAGGTGTTTACAAATCGTCTGACCAGCAGTGGATGTTTTCTTTCACTGAGCACAAAGACTGTTTAAAAGCTTATTTCAGCGTTATTCCTAATTTTGAATTAAGTCAGTATATTCAATCTCCGGTTTTCTGGGATTCACTTAAAAAAACAAGCGGCTTATTTATTGTAACGGGTCAGCGTGGCCAGGGTAAATCTTCACTTTTAAAAGATATTATTTCTGAAATTAAAAAAGATTCTCCGAAATTGATTGCCGTTCACGGTAATTTTTCAACGCTTTCAATGTTAAATATTGATTCATTAATTCACCTTTCTGAAGAAACATTGGGGTGGGAAGCGCATCATCCGATTTATGATGGTATTGATCAATTCGTCGTTGATTTTAACAGCATTAAAAACTGGGAAAAATGGATCAAGCTTTGTGAAGAAGGCCGTTCAGTTTATTTAACGATCTCTGGTTTATCAGTAGAAAACTGTCTAGAACAGATTATTTCGCAAATCGGTTTTCAAACAAATTTAGCCCGCCGTTTTTATCAGGTGTTAAACAGCATTTGTTACCAAAAAGTGATCGGTATCAAAGAAGGTGCCGTGCATGAATTTTTTGTGGCACAGCCGGGCTTTAAAGAAGATTTATTTAAAATGTCTTTTGTTGATTTTAAAAAGCAGCATGAAGGCGAAGCTTTCAAAAAATATTTCCAAAGTTTAAATCAATCTATCATCCAGGCTTTAGTGCGCCGACGTATCGATGTGAAATCAGCGTTTGCGACATCTGATGCCCCAGATGATTTAGATATGCAGTTAAAGAGAATGGGGTTGTAGAGCATGGCAAAGTTTCAATTCCAGGCCCGTTCATTAAACGGAAAAATTCAAACTGGTTATCTTGATGCTAAAGATGAATCTGAAGCAAAGGTTCGTCTGCGTGCTAAACAACTTATGCCAATGACTTTAAAAGTCGTAACTAACATTCCTGGTAAAAAGAATGCCCATGATATCGGAGCTTTAGGGGCCTTTTTTGCTCCGAAAGTAAAAACTAAAGACTTACAAATTTTTACGCGCCAGTTTGCGACGCTGATCAACTCGGGTATTCCGATTGTTGATGCGTTAAAAATTCTTTCTGAATCAACTTCAGATAAACTAATCAAAGAAGCGGTTTTACAAATTAAAGCTTCGATTGAAACAGGTAAAAGATTATCTGATTCAATGAAACAATTCCCGCGCGTGTTTGATGATCTTTATTGTAATATGATCCGCGCCGGTGAAGAAGCCGGTATCATCGATGTGATCTTAAATCGTCTTTCAGTGTATTCTGAAAAAAATGAAAAGATCAAAAATCAGATCAAAGGCGCTATGGCGATGCCGATTGTTATCGTGATCGCTGCCGTTCTTGTGATTTCAGGTATTATCGTTTTCATTATTCCGAAGTTCCAAGAATTGTATAAAGGCAGTGGTAAAGAACTTCCGGCATTAACACAGATGTTAATCAACATGTCAGATGCCTTACGTAATCATTGGCTGGGAATTTTTATCGGAATCTTCGTAGCTATTTATTTTGTTATCAGCTTTTTTGCCAGTAAAGAAGGCCGTCAGGCTTTAGATAAATTTTTAATTAACGCCCCGGTAATTGGTGATGTGGTTCAAAAAGCTTCGGTTGCGCGTTTATCACGTACGATGTCGACTTTATTATCATCAGGTATCAGTATGCTTGAATCGATTGATATTGCGGCCAATACCGCAGGTAATTTCGTGATCGAAAATGCCTTAAAATCTTGTAAAGAATCAATTTCAGTCGGTCGTCCGTTTCACTTACCGTTATCGCGCCAAAAAGAAATTCCACAAATGGTTTCGCAGATGGTGGCGATTGGTGAACAAACCGGTGCGCTTGATTCGATGTTAGGTAAGATTGCCGATTTCTACGAAGATGAAGTCGAAAATGCGATCCGTGCTATGACTTCATTAATCGAGCCGCTTTTAATGATCGTTTTAGGTGGAATCATCGGCTTCATTCTAGTTGCCATGTACTTACCAGTATTCCAAATGGGAGACACCGTTGTTCAATAGTGCGAAGATCGAACAGTATTTTACGTCTTTAACAGCTCGCGATTGGCGAGCTGTGGTACTGTTTTTTTATAGCGTGTTATTTCAACTTGCGATTTTATCGCAAACGCCATTTATTCAAGTTAACTTTTTAGTTCATTTTTATGGCGCTGTTTTATTGTTTTTCGCGCATCATCTTTTATTGTATTTTACGAACAGCAAAAACCATGTGCTGTCGTTTATGTTCGATTTTGCGATCTTGTTTTACCTGATGGCCCAGCATTCGGTGCTATCAAGCTTTAATTTAATTGTATTATTAATTCTTTTATTTATTGCAGGCTCAGAGCTTTCAAAAACATCATCGTTAGTTTTAACGATGTTTAGCTCAGTTTGTCTGTCTCTAGTAAATTTGCTGTCAATCCGTTGGGAAGGTATTCAGAATTTATTTACCTTAGTCTTATTTAACTTTTCATTTGTGACTGTTTCGATTATTTCACAACAGTTTCGCGTACAACTTAAAGACCTGCACAGTGAATTAACGACGGTGACTAAAAAATTAAGATCAAGAGAAGAATTCTCTGAAATCTTAATTCAGCAGATGCCAACAGGGCTTACAGCGTTTAACCAAAGCCATGATTTATTATTTGCCAATAAAAATTTAACAGACCGCTTAAATCTTTCGGTGAATGATTTACGAACGATTTTTACGCAAACGCAAGCGCGCGGGCAGGCTGAATTTGCTTATTACAATCCGCAGCTTCAAGAAAAGAAAATCTACGAAGTTAACCAAGCCAGCTATGAAGATGTTTATTTAAATGAAACCGTTAATTTAATGATGTTAAAAGACGTGACTGAAGTAAAACATCTGCAAGATCAAATGCGCCAACGCGAAAAGCTAGCGGCCATTGGTCAATTAGCTGCAGGTATTGCCCATGAAATCAGAAACCCGCTTGCGGGTATCAGTGGCAGTATTCAGTTACTTTCAACAGATGCTAAAAATCCA
>CAMLRE010000227.1 GCA_946482355.1 uncultured Bdellovibrio sp. | reverse complement strand
GGCCATCGGCCACCAAAGTTAACTGGCCGGGAGCAAACTGGTATTTTTCAGCCCTATCTTTGTAATGAGCAAGGTCATTGGCTTGAACACTCAGATTAATGGCATTGTAACCAAATGCTGAAGTCACAAAAGAGATCTGAGCTAAACCTAAAAGTAAGCCTTTTTTAAAACCTTGTGTCATAGTGTGTCTCCTTTAGATAGAAATACTCATGAATAACAAATGCATAGGCTGTTCCGGCTTAATCACGATTAAGGAGCTTATGGTAGGATCAAACAAGAACGGGGCTGTTATTGGTCATCACAACTGTTATAAAGCTAACAGCCGTCTCATTTTGAGATTCATTTTTTTTGACCGTCTTTTGTTGGTTTTTCACTCGAGAATTGGGGGTGGCTAGACTATCGACTAACTCTCTATTTACCAGTCTTTAAACAAAGAAATATTCTCTCTATAATTAGCTATATGAAAAAACTAAAAACTCAAACGGTGTCTTTCGGATTAACAGCTTTGGTGTCTTTGTCAGGTTGCATTTCTAGCGAAAAAAATCGCGCACCAGATAGTGCATTTAGAAGCGCTGGCTGCGGAAATGTGAACTATCCTGCTGATTCTGCTGAAAACGGGTTTGTGGTTTTAGATGTTTTACAGCCGACAAAATTATCAAGAAATTCAAATAAAGTTTTACAGCCTTTGATGTGCCCTGAAGATAAAGTCAAAGTACAAAATCTAGATTTAAAACCTTACAATCCACTTTTCAAATTCGTTGAAGATCAGCAGACAGTGGCTAAAAAAACAAAAAACAGAAACCGTCAAAAAATTCAAGAAGAGCCATGGGTTGGTCAAAATTTAGATGTAACAAATATTCAAGACGCAGAAAAATTAGCAAAAATTCTTCAACGCTATATTTTTGAGGGTTGGTTTGATGCGGATAAAACGCAAAATAAAACTCAGTATGAGAGTCATTTTCGTTCAAACAGTTTACGTACGTGGTGTCATACGCCGTGGTTAAATGTGACTGAAAAAGGACGTGAAGCGATTCACGGGTTAACAAAAGAGTTTCCCATCAGAAGCACCCACGTTTACACAGTTCCAAAAAATGTAGAAATGACTGAAGACTCGGTCACTTGGGGCATTTCTTTTTTCAATAAACCTGTTTGCGGTGAATACGCGAACTTCTTTAACGAAAAAAACAGCATGCTTCCAACGATCACAGATATGAAACCGCAATTTAAATCGCCAGATGGCGGATTAGCCTTTAAATTATTATTTAATACGATGCCTGACTGGCAAAATCAAATGCGCGGGCAGTGGACATCAAGCTCTTCAGATTTAAAAGCCTACAACTGGTGGGCTCATGTCAGCCACGCCCGTCAAGACGATGGCAAGACAGCTCATGATGAAAGTATTCGTGAATTATCAAATGTGGCTTTAGTGCAGATTGATATTTCGTTAAAAGATTCGCGTTTAAAAGGAACTAATCCTCTTTTAAAAAATTGGATCATGTTAACTTATTATTTTGATCCGAATTTTAAAAATGAATATTTGGCTGATATGAATATTCCAGAACCTTTAAAATATATGCGCCCCGTGGGTCTGCAATACGGGTTAGATGCCGGACAAAGTCATATTTTCGATGGTTCTAGAAACAATCATCTTCTTAAACGTTTACCTGTAGGAGATTCTCTTCCGCCGGAATTAGACCGTTATTCGACACGTTTAAATGGCCCTGTTGATAATATCAACGGTTCATGTTTGGGCTGTCATGCGGCCGCAGGGTTAAGATTTAACGTAGGCCCGATGACTAAAACTTCTAAAAATCCACCAATGACGTTTTTGTCTAACCAAGATTACGTGGCCTTTTTGAAAGACCTTAAAAAACATCCGGGAATCACTGGCGACTTCGATTTTAACATGCAGTTAGATAAAGCCATGAGAAACTTCGTTAACCGTGACCGCCCTAAAGGGCAAAAAATGGAAGAAGCCCAAAAGTAACAGTAGACTCTAATTTAATCTTTTACTACGCTTAGACCTCGTACAACACTACGAGGTTTTTTTATGTCTTTAGTCGTTTCAAAATTCGGTGGGACTTCAATGGGGAATGCAGAATGTATGCTGCGTTCGGCTGAAATTTCAGTTCAACAAAAATCTTTTTTGATTTGTGTGTCGGCGACTTCAGGCACGACAAACCAATTAATTGCCTTAGGTCAGACCGCTGAAAAGGGTGATTCAAACCAGGTGCAAATGCTGGCGGCCGAATTGATTGCAAAACATCAGACAATCGCTAAAGACTTAGGGCTTCCGCAAGATCACACACCGCTCGTTCAATTATTTGAAGAAATGTTATCAATCGCAAAAGGTATGCAGTTATTAAAAGACTGTTCACCGCGCGCTTTAGATATTCTGTTAAGCTTAGGTGAAAGAACATCGTCTGTGTTGTTTGCGCAAGCTATGAAAACGCAGTTGGCTAAAGCGGGTGTAAAAAAAGAAGTTGTGTTATTTGATGCCCGTGATGTGATTGCAACCGATGACCAGTTTGGGTCAGCACGTCCACAAATTGCTAAAATCGCTGAACTTGCGCAGTCGCAAATTTTAAATAAATACCCTCAAGATAAATACGTGATCGTCACTCAAGGTTACATCGGCCGCAGCTTAAGCGGAAACTCAACAACGCTTGGCCGTGGTGGCAGTGATTATTCAGCAGCTCTTTTTGCTGAAGGTTTAAATGCAACGACTTTAGAAATTTGGACAGACGTAACAGGTATTGCGACCACTGATCCACGTATCTGTAAAGAAGCTAAATTCATTGATGAAATTTCATTTAAAGAAGCTTCAGAAATGGCCATCTTTGGAGCGAAAGTTCTGCATCCTGCGACTGTTGAACCCGCGATGAGAAAAAATATTCCCGTATTTGTTGGATCAAGCTTTGACCCGGCTAAAAAAGGGACATGGGTTAAAAAAGAAGTTACGCAAGCTCCTCTAATGCGTGCTTTGGCTTTAAGAAAAAACCAATCTCTTGTGACACTTTCAACACCTGAAATGTTACAAACACATGGTTTCTTATTTAAAATATTTAAAGTATTTAATGATCACAAAATTTCAATCGATGCGATCACAACATCTGAAATTTCGGTTTCAGTGACTATTGATGGTGAAATCAAATCACAATCGCAATTAGTGCAGGATTTAAAACAGTTTGCCGATGTGCAAATTGAAAATGGCTATAGTCTTGTTTCGTTGATTGGTAACAACATCAATCACACTGCAGGCTTAGCGAAAAAGATCTTCTCTGCGATTGAAGATATTAATGTGCGTATGATCTGCTTAGGGGCGAGTAAACATAACTTCTGCTTTTTAGTAGATGCTTCAAACGGTGAGAAGGCGATTCAAAAACTTCACACTGAGTTCATTCACTAGCGCGCGAATCAACAGATAACTTTCATCATTAAAGGAAGATTTTCACTCTGGAAATCTTCCTTTTTTATTTGTGTTTTGTTGCTGCAAAGGCTTATTTGACTGCGTTGCTCAGTCCCTCCGCAGAATTTTGAATCAACATTTGTTTGAAAAAACACTCTGCGTTAAAAATAATTTAGCACAATAATTAAGCGCGTATATAAATTTAACTTATACTTAATAACAGCTCCAATTATATTTTGTGATGTAGCCCTATTATTTTGGATTTGGTTCCAGTTTGGAACTTTAACGCATTTCAGATCATTTCACTTTTTCATTTTTATGTATCTCGGCGAATTTATTACTTAAAAATATTTTTGCCACTAGTTCCAAATTGGGTTCAACTTATCTGCATCAGGATCAAGGTCCAGTAAACAAACAATCCAAGGAAAGAGGGATTATGAAAACTATCAGCATGAAATTAATCGTAAGCGTGCTAGCAACAGTTGCTCTAAGCAACGTAGCATCAGCGAAGGAACGCTATCTTGTTATGTACAAATCAAAACAAGGTTACGCAGCGATGAACCAATATATGTTAACAGAAGGTGTTTCTTCTTTAAAAGTTGAAGACTCTTTATCTAACATCAACGGTCAAGTTTTAGTGGTATCAAACGCTAAAGCGATCGAAGCTTTAAAAAATCACCCAGAAGTAGCGGTTATCGAAGCTGAAAGATTCACTCCAGCTCCAAAACCAGTTAACGGTTACAAATTAGCAAGAGCTGTTCGCACTTGGACTGAAGATGTTCCAGTTGCTGATGACACTCAATCAATCCCTCACTTAAATGAAGGTGTTGCAACTCCATGGGGTATCATGGCTGTTCACGCTGGTGACGCTTGGGATAACGCTCAAGCTGGTAAAAACGCTCGCGTATTAGTATTAGATACTGGTATCGATC
Source organism: uncultured Bdellovibrio sp. (assembly GCA_946482355.1). Next base: position 295 of record CAMLRE010000227.1, on the reverse strand, counting down.
CTAAACACCCAGCTTTAAAAGCTAACTTCGAAAAAGGTCGTAACTTTTTCCAATCATTTGATGGTCCAAATCCAGAAGATTTCATCGATAAAGAAGGTCACGGTACTCACTGTTCAGGTACTATCGCTGGCGCTTACAATGAAAAAACTGGTTTCACTGGTGTTGCTCCTTTAGCGAAAATCTTAATGGGCCGCGTATGCGGTGACTTAGGTTGTTCTAATATCGCAGTTGCTCAAGGTATCAACTGGGGTATCCAAGAAAAAGTTGATGTGATTTCTATGTCTTTAGGTGGTCC
>CAMLRE010000226.1 GCA_946482355.1 uncultured Bdellovibrio sp. | reverse complement strand
TTTGAGCCTGCAGGGCCGCAGGTTCAATCTTATCAGCTGGTGATTTAGCAAAAGTTTGAGTTGCAAAAAGACAGACCACACACAAAGTTTTTGCTAAACTTTTCATAACTATTTACCTAAGGCTTTCTTAATAGCTTCGTTGATATCTTGTGGTTCAGTGTTTGGCGCGAAGCGCTCGATCACTTTACCATCTTTACCAACTAAAAATTTTGTAAAATTCCATTTGATGGCTTCAGTGCCGAAAATTCCTGGAGCTTCTTCTTTTAAGTGTTTGTAAACCGGGTCAGCATCTGAACCATTAACTGCAACTTTTCCTAAAACAGGAAACGTTACGCCGTAATTCATTTCGCAGAAAGATTGAATTTCTTCATTTGATCCTGGTTCTTGTGAACCGAATTGATTGCACGGAAATCCAAGAATTGTGAAGTTTTCATTTTTATGTTCTTGATACAATGCTTCTAGCCCTTTGTACTGTGGAGTAAAACCACATTTACTGGCTACGTTCACAACCAAAACAACTTTATCTTTATGTTGTGCTAAGTCATAGTCTTTGGCCTGGGCATTCTTCACTGTGAAATCAAAAAAACTTTTTTTCATATGGTCCTCTCTTGCGGATAATTTGCATCTGAAGTTCTACTCTGACCAGAGTGATAGTTTGTACCTATCAGATGATCAAGTTAGTCGAATGCTAAATGATTATTCCTACTGATCATAACAGTTTTATTGTAAGATATTCTAGTAATTTCTAAAGATGAAAACCTTTAGTTATAACTGAATAGAGAAAAGTTATATGTCGAATTTAAATACCACACCGCAAACAGTATCTTTAACTCGTAATCCCAATTTGTCGGCGCCGAAAGTTGACCGCAGTTCGCCAAACGAAGTGCAGCAAAAATTCGGTGATCGTTGGTGGACCGGTGTTCACCCTGAAAAATGCGTGGGCTTTGATCGTGAAAAAAAATACTTGGCCGCACTGCCACTGATCAATTTAGAAATCTGCACACGCCAAGATGTTTTAGATTATTTTGATAACACATGGACGCTGACAGAAATTTTATTTTCAAGTCTTAAGCATGAATCAACGTATGTGCGTCCTCCGTACCATCAGTTACGCCATCCACTGGCGTTTTACTACGGCCATCCAGCGGTTTTATTTTTAAATAAACTTCGTTTAGCAGGTGTTGTGGACAACCCTGTGGATTTATATCTCGAGAAAGTTCTTGAAACCGGCGTTGATGAAATGAGCTGGGATGATATGTCGAAGAACGAGATGGAATGGCCATCAGTTGCGACAATTCACGAGTACCGTCAAAAAATTTATAATCTGATTAAAAATTTAATTCAGACGCATCCGGATTTAGACTTAGAAACACGTAAAGCCAAAAACATTAAATTGGGGCCACAGCATCCGTTGTGGGCTTTATTTATGGGTTTTGAACATGAAAAAATTCATTTCGAAACAAGCAGTGTTTTAATGCGTGAACTTCCGATTGAATTAGTTGAAACACCGAAATACTGGGCTCCGCTTTATGGAACGAAATCTTCAAAGACCGCAAAACCTGTGGCCGGTAAAGACTTTCCGGTCAATGCCTGGAGCAAACATCAGGGCGGGCTTGTGTCTTATGGTAAACCAGAAACGGCTCCAAGTTTTGGTTGGGATAACGAGTACGGTCATAGAAATTCTAAAACAAAAGATTTTCAAATGACTCAGGCTTTGATCAGTAACGGTGAGTATTATGACTTCGTAGCTAGTGGGGCTTACACTGAAGATAAATACTGGCAAGCTGAAGGTTTAATGTGGCGTAAGTTTCGTAACACGAAACGCCCAACATTTTGGGTGGCTTACGGCCCTGAAGGTTTACACGATTATAAATTACGTACAATTTTTGAAATTATCGATATGCCGTGGGATTGGCCGGCTGAAGTGAACTATCACGAAGCGCAAGCTTACTGCCGCTGGAAACAAGAACAAGATAAATCAACGCTTCATTATCGTTTGATCACTGAAGCTGAATTTGTCTCTTTAAAATTAAATTTAAAAGAAGACGACGTTTTACAAAAGAAAGAATATAAAAAATCTTCTGATCAAATATCTGAAAAATTTAATTTCAATTATCACCATGCTTCACCACGTCCGGTAAATGCAGGGCAATTGCAAGATGGCGTTTACGATTTATTCGGTAATGTATGGCAATGGGCCGAAGATCAGTTTAACCCACTTGAAGGTTTTAAAATAAATAAACTTTACGATGACTTTTCAACACCTTGTTTTGATGGCAAACATCAGATGATCTTAGGCGGAAGTTTTATCAGCTGTGGACATGAAGCCAGTGTGAATGCACGCTTTCACTTTCGCCCGCATTTTTTTCAGCATGCTGGATTTCGTATGGCAGCGACTTTAGATGGTTCGACTGATAACGCCGCTGTTAGATTAAAACAAAACGGCGAATATGTTCACACGCGCCGTGAAAATGTTTTAGATCAAATGCAAAATGAAAACTGGTGGCGTTCGGTTCAACAACCGATGGAGCTATCAGCCGAAGAAATTCAAAAAGCTTATCAAGCGGTTGAAAATTTTGTGACAAACTTTGAACAAAACCGCAAAGATGTAAGCCCGATGGGCTCAGCCCTTGATCCTTATACTAATGATATTAAAAAAGATTACCGCAGACCGTATCAAACAACGAAAAACTTTCCTGAAAATCCTGAAAACTTTGAAAAGCTGGTGCAGTTTTTAGCACAAGATATTGCCCCTCTTGGTCAACAACCAGGGCATCCAGGTTACATGGCCTATGTGGCGGGGGCTGCAAATCCATTAAGTGCGCCGGCACAGGCTTTAGCTATGACGATGAATCAGTTCACCGGTCATTTTAGTTTAGCTCCAGGTTTAGTGACTTTAGAGATGGAAGTGATTCGTTGGTTTACAACCATGATGAAATACCCAGACACTACAGCAACAGGTATTTTAACGGGGGGCGGAAGCCAAGCTAATATGATGGCTTTAGCAGCGGCCAGAAATAAATTATTTGCGAATCAAAATGATTTATCTAAGGCGCGATTTTACGCTTCAACACAAGTGCATCACTGTATCGGTAAAGCTTTAGCTTTCTTAGGGTTTCCGAAAGAGTGTTTACAGTTAATTCCTGTTGATCAAAATTATTCAATGATCGCTTCTGAACTTAAAAAGGCGATTGTTGAAGATAAGAAAAATGGATTTATCACTGTTGCTGCGATCGGAACAGCAGGTACAACAAATACGGGCGCAGTGGATCCGCTAAATACCATTGCTGATATTTGTGAAGAAAATAAAATGTGGTTTCACGTGGACGGTGCCTACGGCGCTTTATTTATGTTAACTGAAAAAGGCCAAAAAGTTTTATCAGGCATTGAGCGATCGCAGTCGGTGGCGCTTGATCCGCATAAAGCTTTACAAATCCCGTACGGTGTTGGTTGTTTATTAATTAAAAATAAAAGTGATCTGCAAACACAGTATGCCGGAAGCAGTTCATACATGCCACCATCGCCAGGCCTTCACGACGAACAATTTAGCATGATTGATTTTGCTGATATTTCACCGGAATTATCACGTGACCCAAGAGGTTTGCGTGTATGGCTTCCGCTAAAAGCTTTTGGTGTTGGGCCATTTAAGTTGAATTTAGAAGAAAAAATTAAACTGTCTGAATACTTAAATGCTGAACTTAAAAAAATTGAATTAGTGAAAGTGATTTCTGAACCACACTTAACAATTCAAACTTTTAATTTAGGTAATTCAGAAAAAACGAAAAAACTTTTAGGCTGGATTAATTCTCAGAATAAAATTTTCTTAAGTGGATGTGAAATCGGCGGCTGCTATTCGATTCGTATTTGTCTTTTAGGTTACCGTTTGCATTTTGCCCAGGTGCAAGAGCTTATCCAACTGATCAAAGAAGGATTGCATGTCTAGCTTAGAAGCTTATAAGGCTCAGTTTAACCGAAATGAGTTAGTTCATTTAAACAATGCAGGCTTGCAGCCCATCACGCGCGCGGCCCGTGAAAAAATCGATTACTGGTCACGTCGCTTCTGGGAAGAAGGTTACAACACCGATAAAGATTACGCCGCTGATGTAACTCACACACGCACAAGCTTAGCTAATATGATTGGCTGCGAAGCTGGCGAAGTCGCTTTCTTTTCTTCAACGGCCGGAGCCATTAGCCAAGTGGCTTTTTCGTGCGGTTTGCAAGCTGGCGATGAAGTTTTAATGTGGGATCAAGAGTATGGAAGCCACCTTTACCCGTGGAAAGCCGCTTGTGACCAGGTAGGGGCCAACCTTGTTATCGTTGAATCAGAAAAAAACTTATCCACTCCGATGGAGAAATATTTAAAAGCGATTACACCAAAAACAAAAGTAATAGCTTTTAGCTGGGTGCAGTTTCAGGCCGGAAGCCAAATGGAAGATATTAAACAGGTGATCGAAACAGCGAAACAAAAAGGAATTTTTGTATCTGTAGATATCATTCAGGGTTTTGGTCTTCATTCTTGTGAAATATGGAACTGGGGAGCTGACGCAGTAATGGGTGGAAGTCATAAATGGCTTTCATCACCAGTGGGTGTTGGCTACTTAGCATTACGTAAAAATCATATTCCAAAATTTAAACCG
>CAMLRE010000225.1 GCA_946482355.1 uncultured Bdellovibrio sp. | reverse complement strand
GCTACAGGCACAGTTTTTAAAATAAAGCGCGCGATATAGGCTTCAACAACGGCTTTGTTGTTTTGCTTATCTGGCGTTAACTGCGATTGTGCCTGAGTTAAAATTTCAGCGGCCACTTCCGGTAATAACCCTTTACGAGTTAAAGCAGTAAAGTGTGAACTTAAATTATAATTCACGCCGTACTCAGCCCCTGGGTGCGCTTGCACGAAGCCCTGAGGCATTTGTTTAAACTGGCCTAAAAGATTTTTTAATTGATCAATCTCTGACTTTAACTGGTCTACTTCCAGGTTGTTGAAAGTAGCTTGAGCCTGTTGAGTCAGTTTAGGTGTGGGATTATATTTCGACGGAGTCGAATCACTATATCGTGATGCCGCCGTCGTATCAACGTAACGAGCTGTTGCTTCAACCGGAGCCTGAACTTCATCTTCGTTATCAATATCAGCATAACGACGTTGAGTCATTGTTACCGGAATAACAGGTTTTTTGCGCGTTTCTTCAGATTGCATTAACTTCAATCTGGATTCGATTGATTTTTGCATAGTTTCTTTTTGCGTACGCGCCGGAGCTTTAGAAAATTTTTCTTTTAAATGATCTGGCAATTTTGATTCAACATATTTTTTATGCTGAAGTACATTTTCAGAATAGGCCGCTGTGATTTCGATGGATTTTACGCCACCCAAACCAAAACCTTTCGTGACTTCTTTAGCAGAAAGAATAACAGCATCGGGCCCTAACTGAGTTTTTACTAACTCAAGAGCTTCTTTCATTGATCTGGCTTCAAATTTTTTGATCTGCATATTTTCCCTTTATTACCTGTTAAGAAGCTAAGCCTACTGACGCCACTGATTGCACTTGCGCTTCTGGAGCGACTTCGCTGTGCGAAAGCACAATCAATTGCGGAATAAATCGTGATAACAATTTAAATAAATGACGACGAACCGTAGGGCTTGTCAGTAAGATCGGCTGCCCTGCAATTTCTGGATGCGTTTCAATCTGCTGCGCGATATTTGAAATCATTTTCGACGCTGATTGAGGGTCCATCACTAACTGAACGCCTTGTTCAGTTTGTAATAATGCATTTGAAACCAGTTCTTCTAATCTTGGATCTAATGTCATAACTGACATAGCACCGTCTTCAGAGATATATTTAGAAGTAATTGAACGCGCTAACTGTTTACGAACAGCTTCAGTTAATAAATCTAAATCTTTTGTGCGTGAAGCTTCGTCAGCCAATGTTTCAAAAATTGTGTATAAGTCACGAACAGAAACTTGCTCTTTAAGTAAGTTCTGCATAACTTTAACCACGCCACCCAATGATAAAGTATCTGGAATAAGATCTTCGACCACTTTTGGATGTGTTTTCTTGAAATTATCAATAAGTGTTGAAGCTTCTTGGCGACCCAGTAATTCGTGAGCATGTGTACGAATCATCTCAGTTAAGTGAGTTGCAATCACTGTCGGAAGATCAACCACTGTGTAACCAGCCATCTCAGCATTTTCTTTATTGTTTTGGCTAACCCATAAAGCATCTAAACCAAACGCAGGTTCTTTTGTAGGAATACCATCAACTTTAGCCGTCACATTACCTGGGTCCATCGCCATTAACATATCTGGCTTAAGGTGACCACCGCCTACTTTGTTACCTTTAATCATAAAACGGTATTCACCCGGAGCTAGAGATAAATTATCGCGAATATGAATACTTGGAACCAAGATACCCATATCAAGAGCAAATTGTTTTCTGATAGAAGTAATACGCTCTAGTAAATCGCCGGCTTTTGTTGAATCAACAACTTTGATTAAGCTGTAACCCACTTCAAGCTCAAGCATATCCACTGGCTGAACTGAATCGATTGATTCTTTTTTCGGAGCTGATAATTCAAGATCAGCTTTTCTTTTTTCTTCTTGAACTTTTTCGTTTTTGTATTGAGATAAAATCCAAGCAAAGCCTGCTAAGAATAAACCCATACCGACAAATGGTAATGTCGGAAGACCTGGAATAATCGCTAACGCACCAAACACACCCGCAGAAGCGTAGATCGGTTTTGGATTTGTTAATAACTGACCCGTTACTTCTGTACCCATGTTTTGATCTGAACCAGAGCGAGTAACGATAATACCAGCCGCTGTTGAAATGATAAGAGCTGGAATTTGCGCTAACAATCCATCACCGATTGTTAACATCGTGTAGTTTTTTGCCGCTGTTGTGATATCTAAGTTCTTTTGTAAAACCCCGATTAATAATCCACCGATAACGTTTACAACTGTAATGATAATTCCCGCGATAGCATCACCGCGTACGAACTTCGAGGCACCATCCATCGCTCCGTAGAAATCGGCTTCGCGCTCGATTTCTTTACGGCGGCGTTTGGCTTCAACATCATTGATCACACCCGCATTTAATTCAGCATCGATGGCCATTTGTTTACCAGGCATTGCATCTAATGTGAAACGTGCTGCAACCTCAGCGACGCGCCCAGAACCCTTTGTGATAACTACGAAGTTAATCACAACTAAGATAACGAAGACAACAAAACCGATCACGTAACTGTCGCCGACAACGACAGAGGCAAAGGCATGGATGACGGCACCGGCAGCTGATGCACCTTCATGACCGTTTGATAAAATTAAGCGCGTCGTCGCCACGTTTAAAGCTAAGCGAAATAACGTCGTCATTAATAATAACGACGGAAAAGATGTAAAATCTAAAGCCGAAGTCGTGTAGATCGAAGTTAATAAAATTAAAACTGATAAACCTAATGAAACCGTTAAACCGAAATCTAACATGATTGCCGGAAGTGGGATAATCATCACACCTAATACGACTAAGATAGCAATCGCTACGAACAGGTCAGTGTTCTTTGTGTACTTATCAAATTTTTTAACAAACTGAAATAATTCTTCCATCTGCTAATTCCTTATAATCTTGGTCCGTTGTGGTTATTACTATTTGGCGGGCGTTGCGCTGTGCCCGCGGGTCTACGCGCTTTACGTTTACGTTTAAGTCTAAATACATAAGATAAAACTTCGGCAACCGCGACAAACAGTTCACGCGGAATCACCTGGCCCACTTTCATCGTTTTAAAAATCGTGCGGGCTAAAGGTTTATTTTCAATCACAGGAATATTGTGCTGACGGGCTAATTCTTTAATTTTCTCAGCCATAAAATCAGCACCCTTACCGATTAATTGTGGTGCCGGCAATTTATCAGAATAACGTAAAGCTACCGCGATGTGCGTTGGATTTGTGATAATCACATCGGCTTTAGGAATATTCTGCATCATTTTACGCTGAGAAACTTCACGCTGGATTTTACGGATACGAGCTTTAATCATCGGATCCCCCTCGTGAGATTTATGTTCTTCTTTAATTTCTTGCTTAGACATCATCATTTCTTTTTCAAGCTGCCAGCGTTGAAAGAAATAATCAGCCACGGCGATCACTAACATGAATACGCCAGTACCCATTAAAAGCTTAAAGATCACACGGCCTAAATAAGCAAATTGTTCAGGAATCGAATAACTCGATAAATAAGGAATTTGATGTAATTCAGATTTTAAAAGTAAATACATTGTCCAGCAGACAACGATCATTTTTAAAAGTGACTTTACTAGTTCGCCGATACCTTTCATTGAAAAGATACGACCGATAGCTGACATTGGATTTAAACGACCTAAATTAAAACTTAATGCATCTTCAACTTGTAAGATACCTGTTTGCATTAAGCTTGAAGCCACACCGATAATAAGTGCACCGAACATAATCGGAGCTACTAAAATCGCGATTTTTTCACCGGCAAACCATAATAGATCTGAGTATTCGCCAGCTTTAACAAGCTTAAGCATTGATAAACCAAAACTTACGTTGAATACTTCAGCGATATTCGTAAAGAAAAAGCGAGACATTGCGTATAACAGACCCGCCGCCGCTAAAAAGATTAGCGCCGTACCCAGTTCTCTGGTCGTGGCCACTTGTCCGCGCTTACGAAATTCCTGCCTGCGCGCTTCCGTGGCCTGTTCTGTTTTGTCGTCTTGCCCCTCAGCCAATTTAATTCCTTCCTAGAATCAATGGTTGGGTTCGGCATCCCTGCCGAACACTTATAACATTTTTATAAACTTAAATAACTCGCCCGTTGAAATTTCTAACAACCCGTTAAGTTGTAAAAGCATCAACGGTAAACTAATAAACAAAATCGCCATGCCCAGTAAGATCGTTACCGGAGCTGCCGTCATTAACACGTTAATCTGTGGAACCGCACGGCTTAGGATTCCCACACCCACTTGCACAACCAGCATCGAAATCATCACTGGAGCTGCAATCTTAATTCCAAATACAAAAAATTCTTGAGCGTATTTCGCGACTTCAAAATAGCCAATAGCCTTGATTGAAGTTGTTGCTAACGTCACAGTTTCAAAACTGCTTGTTAAACCTTGAATCATATAATGGTGACCGTTCAAACCCATATAAAGTAATGTCGCTAAAGCTACGAAAAATTGCTCCATCACATTACCCATATTACCCATCATCGGGTTAAAGATTTGCGCTTGGCCTAAACCCATCGAAACTGAAATCAATTCGCCGGCCATACCAATCGCAAAGAAAAAGACTCGCGTTGCAAAACCTAACGAAATACCCACAAA
>CAMLRE010000224.1 GCA_946482355.1 uncultured Bdellovibrio sp. | reverse complement strand
GCAGCGGTTTTGGTAAATCTAGTATTTGCTGAAATGGCGATCGCACAAACTTCAGGAAACGATTTAAGTGCTGAAGTGGATTCAGAAATCGAGCAGATGTATCAACAACAAAATACATCGACTCAAAACGCACCTAAAGCTGAAACAGGCGCTGTGGTCACTCAAACAGTAGTGGTTCCGCAACAACCAGTTGCACCAGCTGTGCAAAAACAACCAGAAACTACGGTTGAAAGTTCGCCTCTTAGCAATTCACGCGCAGACGCTATCCGCCGTGGCCGCCAAGAAGAAGAATTAAGAACTGAATCTCGTATCGTTGAAAAATTAGAACAAAGCCGTATGGAAGACGAGAAAAAACGTGCCGCGGTTTTATTCGGTGATAAGTTTGATGCTCTTCAAAACCAACAACAACAGCCACAAGCTGTTCAACAACAAGTGGCGCCTGTGCAAGCTCCGTCTTCACAAGTTCAACCACAACCCATCATCATTAACCAAAACGAAACTTTAACTCGCGATGCAGTTCGTGAAGAAGTTCGTGCGGCTTTAACTGAAGATGAAAAAGCGATCGAGCCTTCTTTAGAACAAAAGTATTTCACAGCTAATGCTGGTATTGGTCAGTATCCAGATATCGAATCAATCAAAGGTAACTATGCTTTAGGTGCTGGTTTCGGTACTCGCTTTGATTACTTCTTAGTTGAAGGTTCATTCATGTATTCTAACTACACAGTAAATGCTCACTACGCCGATGTTTACGGTCGTTCAACTGATGTTTATGGTCGCCCGTACATCGCTGAATTTGATATGAACCAATATCAAGGTATGCTTTCTACGAAGTACCAATTAATCGGTGGTTTCGTTCGTCCGGTAGTTGGTGGTTTAGTTTCTTACTCTTACCGTCAGTATGTGGCTAACAACAACACAACTTTCGGTACAGCGGGAACTGAATTCGGCACATCACACGCGATCGATTTAGGTATCATCGCCGGTGTTGATTTAGAATTTAACTCTAAAATGTCTGCTGGTGTTGATCTTAAGTACATGTTCAACTTATCAAGCAAAAGAAGCGGTCAAACAGCGGCTGGTTCTACTCCGGTTGAAGAGTTACAATACTTCACAACTGGTTTATTCGCCCGCGTTAATTTCTAATTTCCAAATTTACTACCTGAATCGAAAAGGTCAGCTTTACAGAGCTGGCCTTTTTTATTTAAGATAACTGTATGTTCTTACGTTTGTTATTTGTTTCTTTATTGTTAGTTGTCTCGTCGGCCCAGGCGGCGCAAAAACCAGTGGGCACGGTGGTGCTGGTTGATGAGTTACTTTTTGATCTTAACGGGCAGGGGCAAACGAATTACGATTTCAAAATCTTTGAAGACCTTTTAAAACCCATGGATCGTTTTTTTGCCGAATCGGTTCGTAAGTCTTTTGAAACCAACGCCGAATTTTATTTATTTAGCTGTTTAGCTTTACGTGAAGCCGAGCAATTAGATATTCAGGCCAATCCTGAAGTGGTTGAGCGTTTTATGCAAACCTATCGTTATCCAGAAAATGCTAAAAAAGCTGAAAATGTAAAAAAAGAAATCGAAAAACTTTTTCGTGTGGCTGAGTTAGTAACAATTAAAGAGCGCCAATTATCGAATCGTCAGGCGATCATTGCCTGGCTAGTGGTTTTAAAACGTAAATATTCACTGGGGTGGAAATCTAATGACTTTAAAAGTCGCATCGCCTTCGGAATATAAAGAGCTTACTGAGCTCTTTTTTCATATTTATGATTCGGTCACCAACAAGGCCGAGTTCAACTGGCCGATGGAAAATATCCAAACTGAGCTTTTAATGTCGGCATTTTTAATCTGCCGTGATGAACAAAACCGCATCTGTGGCTTTATCTCTTATCGTGATAACTTAGATGCGATCGAGATCATGGCACTGGGAACTGCCAGCTGGGCACGCCGTAAAAACGTTATGAGCCTTCTTTTGCATGATTTGCAGGACAAAAGTCGCAAGGCGTCTAAGCCGCTTCTGCTCGAGGTTCACAGCCAAAACTTTTCTGCGATTAACTTATATCAAAAGGCAGGCTTTAAACAAATCGGAACTCGTAAAGCCTACTATGCCGACCGCTCAGACGCCCTGACCTTTCAGTATATATAGACATATATAGATTGCCTTTCTGACAGTCATTTGTTAGGTTGGTCTCATGAATGGGCCCATAAGCCCATTTTTTTTGGCCTCAACCATTTTGGACACTCATCCAAAACAGGTTTCGAAAAAGACCCTTTGAGGTCTTTTTTTATTTTCAGGGGTTGTTAAAAGAAGTGGTCGACCGAAGGTTGATCGAACCGAAAAAGGATTCGTTGTTGGAAGTTAGACAAGAAGCTTGGCTTAAAAAAATTGAGAACATAGTCACAGATATTTGCCTTAAACAAGGGTGTGAACTTTACGATATCGAAGTGGTTGGTTCCGGCAACGGTCGTGTTTTAAGAATCTTTATTGATAAACCAGTGGTGACTTTAGAGGACGGTTCGCAAGCGGGCGTGGGTATCGAAGATTGTTCGAATGTTGCGCGCGAATTGAATGCGATCTTAGACGTAGAAGGCGGCGAGGAGTTAGTTCCTGGTGGCGCTTACAGTTTAGAAGTTTCATCTCCTGGCTTGGATAGACACTTAAAAACGAAAAATCATTTCGAAAAAGTGGTGGGTAAAAAGATCTACGTGCAATTGGATCAAAGCTTAGGTTCTTTAGGAGCCCAAGAAAAAGCGATTCAGTTAACGAAGAAGTTTGAAGAAGTGCTTAAAGGCGTTGAAGACGACAAATTAGTTTTCGACTTCAGGCAAGAGACGATCAAGGTTCCGTTGAACCTTGTTCATAAAGCGAAATTAACATTTGATTTTAAAGAGAATACAAAAGGTCCTAAGAAGAAATAGAATGTTTCTTCTGGGTATAAAGAGAGGTTATTATGGCAGATAATGTATTAAACATTAACGATCTATCAAAAGTTATCGATCAAGTTGGTAAAGACAAAGGTATCGATAAAAACGTTATCGTTGAAGCTGTTAAGCAAGCTATGCTTGTTGCTGCTCGTAAAAAATACGGTACTTACCGTGAAATCGAAGCGCAATACAATGAAGAGTCTGGCGAAGTTGAATTATACGAATTCAAAGAAGTTGTTGAACGCGAAAAATTCATCGACGAAGAAGTTGAAATCCCTCTTGATGAAGCTTTAAAACTTGATCCAGGTGCTCAATTAGATGATTCAATCGGTATCAAATTAGAGTCTGGCGATTTAGGCCGTATTGCGGCTCAAACAGCAAAACAAATTATTTTACAAAAAGTTCGCGATGCTGAACGCGAAATTATTTTTTCTGAATTTGAAGAACGTAAAGGCGAAGTGGCTTCTGGTATTGCTCGTCGTGTTGAAAAAGGCGCGATCGTTGTAGACTTAGGCCGTACAGAAGCTCACATTCCGCCACGTGAACAAATCCCTGGCGAAGTTTTCAAACCAGGTGACCGCATTCAAGGTTACTTAGCTGAAGTTCGTCAAACAACACGTGGTCCACAAATCATCATGTCACGTGCAGATGAGCGTTACTTAGTTAAATTATTTGAAATGGAAGTTCCAGAAATCTACGACGATATCGTTGAGATCATGTCTGCAGCTCGTGAACCAGGACAACGTGCTAAAATCGCGGTTCGTTCTAACGACAACTCAGTTGACCCAGTGGGCGCTTGCGTTGGTATGAAAGGTTCTCGCGTACAAAATATCGTTCAGGAATTACGTGGCGAGAAAATCGACATCGTATTATGGGACGAAGACGTTACACGCTTTGCATGTAATGCTTTAGCTCCAGCTGAGATTTCTAAAGTTTACTTAGACGAAGAAAATAAAGAGATGGAAATCGTGGTACCAGATTCGCAATTATCATTAGCGATTGGTAAAAAAGGGCAAAATGTCCGTCTTGCTGCGAAATTAACAGGTTGGAAATTAGACATCGTTTCTTCAACAGCTATTCAATCAAGAACTGCTGAGTCGATTTTCAATTTAATGTTAGTGCCAGGCATGAACGAAACAATGGCTCAAAACATCCTTCAATCAGGTTTTGGTTCTTTCCAATCTTTAGCAAAAGCTAAAGTTGAAGAGATCATGACAATCCCTGGTTATGAAGAACAAGACAAAGCTCAGAAGTTAATTTCTGATGCGGCAGCTTTAATCGCAAAATACGAAGCAAGTGGAACACCGGTTCCAACTTCTCCGCAAGCGCAAGCTGCTAAAGAAGCTGCATCGTCAGCAAAACAAAGAGCAGAAGATCAGTTAAAAGCTGAATTATCTAAGCTAAAATCGGACGAGAATTAAGATAGGGAACAAAACGCGTGAGTAATCCAAAAGTTTTTGAATTCGCAAAAGAAATCGGTATGACACCGCTGGCTTTGATGGATAAAATCAAAGAATGGCATCTGCCGGTGAAAAACCATATGGCAGAACTCGAACCTGAAGTTCTAGAGCAGATAAAATCTAAACTTGCAGAGCCGGAGCCGGGCGAAGCTTCTGAAAAGCCGAAGCGAACGGCTCGTCGCGCCACGACCAAAAAGGCCGCTGCGGCCACTGAAATTGGTGGACCGACGATTGTCACCACCTCTTCACGCCGGGCAGCCGCCAAAAAGGCGGCTG
>CAMLRE010000223.1 GCA_946482355.1 uncultured Bdellovibrio sp. | reverse complement strand
CCTGAGCTTCGTTAACACGGGCGTGCCGGTTCAAGTCCGGCCCGAGGCACCATTTCTTCTTCGGAAGAATGGTCTTCACCAAATTTAAATATTAAATCCCAAGTCTAAAAGCTTGGGATTTTTTTTGCCCAAAATCCTTCTCCTTCGCTAGAATTTAAATATGCCAACCATTTCTATTCCCGCAACGTTCATGCGCGGCGGAACAAGCAAAGCTCTAATGATTAAAGCCGAACATTTACCGGCGGATAAATCGCAATGGACTGATTTACTTTGTTCAGCGATGGGAAGCCCTGATGAGTTCGGAAGACAGCTTAACGGCATGGGTGGGGGAGTTTCATCAGTGTCAAAAGTCTGCGTGATTTCTAAATCAGAAAGATCAGACGCCGATATCGATTTTACTTTTGTGCAAGTGATGGTTCAAGAGCGCGCGTTAGATATGACGGGTAATTGCGGTAACATGCTCTCGGCGGTCGGACCATTTGCGGTCGATGAAGGGTTAGTCAAAGCAGAAGGTGATGAAGCCTTCGTGCGTATTTACAATACTAATACCAAAAAAATTATGCATTCACGCTTTCCAGTTAAAGATAGTCGAAGTGTTTATACAGGAGATTTACAAATTCCAGGTGTTTCAGGAACTGGTGCTCCGATTCGTCTTGATTTTATTGATCCCGCAGGAGCTACTACAGGAAAATTTCTACCAACGGGCAATGTGATTGATACTCTAACTTTAGCTGATGGAAGTACAATTCAAGCGTCACTTTTTGATGTGGCAAATGCTTGCGTAATCCTTCGTGCAAGTGATGTGGGGCTTACAGGATACGAATCGCCTCAAGAACTTGAAGCGCGTAAAGATGTTTTAGCTAAACTTTCAGAAATTCGTATTGCGGGCTCACTTGCGATGAGAATTAGTCAGTCGCGTGAAGAAGCGATTAGTCGTGGTCAGGTTCCTTTTATCGCTTTTTTATCAAAAGCTAAAACTTCAGATATGGATTTTAATGCGCGAGTTATTTCAGCCGGGCAACCACACAAAACTCTGCCGTTAACAATTACACTTTGCCTTGCCGTAGCCGCAAAAACTAAAGGATCAATCGCTTGTGAGATGATGAGTTCGCACGGTCAAGAACAAGTTAGAATTGGTATGCCATCAGGTGTTTTGACAGCCGGTGCTGTGATCGAAGAAAAAAATGGTGAGACTAAGCCTTTATCAGGCGCATTTTATAGAACGGCCCGAAAGTTGTTTAAAGGCGAAGTCTACGCTTAAGGCAGCCGAAGTTTCTTTTAATCTCCAATTAAATTATAATCAGCAAATCCGTATTTTGTACGATCTGACTGTAAAGCGGCCTTAGTGATTTGGCTTCCGCAATAGCCACGCATAAATCCGCTAAGGTAACCCATTGAAGCTTCAAGAATTTCAGTAAAATAAACGGTGTCATTTGATAAAATCATATCTTGGCCAGGTTTTGTTTTTAAAATTTTGTCGGCAAAATGTCTTTTCGAAGAACACGAAAATAAACCAAGTACTAGGTTGTTATCAGGACGGTTAACCAATTCTTTTAAAATCATATTAATACCCGTTTTTTTAGCTTGGTATAAAGGATAGTTAACATGCAAGTTTGATGTAAGAACAGGTGGTAAAAAATCCGGACCGCCGCCATCTCTTGAGTGGCCGATATAAAATGTAATGTCGCCTTTTTGTAAGCCATTTTTAAACATATTTTCTACTTGTGCAGATCTAGCTTGTTGCTCTTGTTTATATTGTGTTTCGTTTAACATATGATTGCTCGTAACAGATGGATGCGCCAAAGTTACTTTAACTAATTTTGACTGATTACCAATGATCGTATTCTTAGTAATGATCACCGCATTTTGCGTTTCAGAGGCCACACTAAAACCACAAAGATTGTCGTTAGCGTATTTGCAAGGCTCAGTAAGGTTGTTTTTTACGGCTAAATACACAGATTGATCAGAAACTCTTATGGGGCCGTGGTTAAAACCGGTATTATCAATTTGCGGAACGTTAGTAATAGCGACTTCATCCATGTAACCAAAAGCGATAGTTACATCCAATACGCCATCTTGAAGAAGTAAATCGTACTTATTAGAACAGCTGGCTGTCGGAATAACCTTTGAATCCGGAGATTGTCGCACCTTGCTTGCATAATAGCGAAATGTACTGTCGTAGTACCGTGTAACATCGGCATCAGATTGAACATAGGCTTGCTGTGTATCCGCAGCTTGCGCTGAGGTATTGAAACCAATCGCAATGATAAAACTTAATAACAGGCTAGGTTTAAATTTCTTCATATTCTTTTTTCTTTCTTCTTCTTTTGTCGCTTAAATGTGGCGTGAAACATAACAGGAAAAAGTAAATAGATGGGAAAAAAGCTAAAAACGGCCCAAAACAGTGCTCCATAAAAAAGAACACCATTTTTTGCGGCTGAGAGAGATAATTTAGCCAAATTAATAGGTTAGAGTGCTCGTTGTATAGTTTTTAGCTATAAAGACAAATTTGGCCTATGTATTTTGATCATTTCTTTTCTTAGAAAATGCGGTAACGTCATACCTATGAAAACGGTATTAGCCATTCTTGGCGCAGCGATTTTAGTAAGTTCTGGTGTGATGCTTTATCTTGTGAAAAAAGGAGCGGCTCTTAGGCCTGCGGGAGTTATTGCGCCTTCAGAAATTGGTACAAAAGTAGATCTTATTGGTCAGGCGGTGGGGCTTCGTCTTTTTCCTGATTTTCAAACAGCTAAAAACGTTGTGTGGTATTTAGATGTGGCTGATGAACCGTATGTGAATATTCCTGAAAGTACTTTAGCTAATTATCAAACGAATTTTAAACCAGAACTTTTTGATCTTCGTAAAAACCCACAAGCTTCTTCTTGTGCTGAAAACTGTTGGTACGTTCAAGGAGCCAATGTGCCATTGCCAGAGGCTGTACAACAAAAATTAAAACTGAACCTAGCTTAGAAATTTTTGTTCAGTATTTTACACGCGACGAAGACGTTCCTGAAGTGTGTGAAAACGAAAAAACTTTAGAAGTAAAATGCGTACGCCCGGTCAGTGTGCGTGAAGTTAGAAAAAAATTAAAAACTTCAGCACCGTATTTCTTTATGCGCAGGTATTTAGATTCTCAATTTTATCTTTTTATCGAAAAGACGAAGTGAGTTTTAAATGGCTATTCTTAAAACCGTGAATAAAAAAACTAAAGACGGGCTTGATGTTTCTATTGAAACGCCACCATTAAGTGATGCCGCTGAGCTTTTAGAAGTGGCTCGCCGAATTATGAATGAAAGTAAACACCTGTTAACTCAAGGTGATGAGTTTACTTTTACTGTTGAAACACAAGAAAAGCGCATGCGCGATTTCAGAGAGCATGCAGATGGAATACAACTTGTGGCTAAGATCAATGGTAAAATCGTAGGTATGCTCGATTTTAAAGTCGGTGCCCGTCGAAGAATTGCTCATCATGGCATGATTGGAGTATCGTTTTTACCTGAATTTTCAGGTAAAGGTTTAGGCCGATTGTTGATGACTGAACTCATTAACTGGGCCAAAGAAAATCCACGCGTTGAAACTTTACGTTTGCAGGTTCATGCGACAAATGCGGCAGCCGTTGCTTTGTATGAAAAATTAGGTTTTAAAATTGAAGGCCGTGAAATTAAAGGTATCAAGCTTGAAAATGGCCAATATGACGATGTGTTAACAATGGCCTTATTCGTTTAAACTGATTCACGCAATGCATTTAGGGTCAGTCTTTGACCCGATCAAAATTCCCGTAACTTTATAAATTATCCCGACGTAGAAATTTAAGTATTTCAAACGAAAGGATGAGTTATGAAGTCTTTATTAATCGCATTCGCTTTAAGTTTTTCAATTCAAAGTATGGCCGACACAGTTTCACAAACAGCCACAGGAATTTCTCTTGATACAAAGTGGAAACAATTGGTTTACGAATACGCCAAAGCTAACGTCAAACACCCTTCATGGGGGTTAGCTCATTCAGAACGAAATTATCAGGTTTCTTTAGATATAGCTTCAAAAGAAGGAATTGCCATTGATCTTGATGTTTTATTTGTAAGTAGTTTCTTGCATGATTTAGGAGGTATTGCAGGCCATGAGGCCGAAGGTGTTGATCATGCGGTGAGATCAGTTGAATTGATTGAACCACTGTTAAAAGAGTGGAAGTTTCCGGTGGAAAAGTTTGATCAAGTTAAAGAAATGATCTTAGGTCATACCTATTACGGTGAAAAACCAAAATCACTGCAAGCGCAGGCTTTTCGTGACGCTGATATTCTCGATTTTTTAGGAACCATCGGTGTTGCCAGAATATTAGCGATTGCCCAGGAGCCGGGTCGTGGTGATGGCACACTCAGCCCGCCAGTCAGTATTTTAAAAAGTTTTTCTAAATCAATGGCGGATAAGTGCAGCTTACAAGTTTGCGCAAAAATAGCTGAGCCACGTAAAGCCGAGCTAGATCAGTTTTTACAAAATCTAGACCTACAAAGTTTTAGTGGTAAAGCTCTCTAAAACATCAGTCATCTTGTGAAAGAAAAGTTCAGCACCAGTTTCGATGAGTGAGCTTTTCTTTGCATAAGGATCCCACAGGGCAGCACCACGGATGGCGTTAATATTTTTGCCTCCGGCCATATCTGTGGGACTATCGCCAAT
>CAMLRE010000222.1 GCA_946482355.1 uncultured Bdellovibrio sp. | reverse complement strand
GTCGAGGCGCTTAATGATTTCTTCTAGTTGACCTTGAGAAAATTCGCGTTGCCCGATGCCCTTTAAAGCCGTCGCAAGCGTTTTAAACTGATCTGAGTGACTCAATTGCAGAAATTCTGTGCGATCAAAGTAGGCTTTAGTCTTGGAATTATTTTTTAAGGGCTCATAGGTAATAGCAATCGCCTCATCATCTTTTTGAATTTCATCCACCAGGCGCTGAAGTGAGCTGGTCAGATTTCCAAGTGATCCGGGAACTTTATTCGCCAAACTTTGTAGCCACTCATTACGAAGCCAATTGCGCAGATAGTCGTTTTGCTGATTTGTCGGATCTTCTAACCAAGTAAGCCCTTCTGCTTTGGCGTAATCAATAAGTTCTGCTTTAGTAAAAGTTAAAAGGGGTCGTAAAGTCTGACCATTCCAGAATTTAAAATTTTCTAAACTTTCAGGCCCTGTACCACGAATCATTTTAAGTAACCAAGTTTCTAAAAGATCATCTTTATGGTGAGCGGTTGCTAAAATACCTTCAGAAAAAT
This sequence comes from uncultured Bdellovibrio sp., assembly GCA_946482355.1. The sequence continues at coordinate 4,144 of CAMLRE010000222.1, read as the reverse complement.
CACCTTTAATTTGCGAAAAAAACTTTAAACGTTGTTGCCTAAATTCGTCTTCGCTAGTGAGCTTTTCAAGGGATTTTCCAGAGTAAAAAGCTAAATTTAAAGCATCAGCTGTAGCTTTAACCATTTGTAAAGCCTGGTCGCGGTAAGTCTGAATTTCTTTATTATCGCTATCACCATGATGAAAGTGGGCCACAATCAATTGAGCTTTAGGTTTTAGTTTTTTTAGCGCATGAAGCAGGACCATTGAATCAAGCCCGCCAGAAACAGCTAAAATAAATAATTCACGAGTTTCTAAACTGTGTTTTTTAAGCTGCTTCCAGATTGAATGTTCAAAATCGTTCCACGACATAGATCACTTTTATGTAAATCTCGTCGTGCTGACAACTTGAATATCGGTAAATTCAGTAAATCCGTGGGCCCCTAGCTCACGGCCGATTCCCGAAGATTTAACTCCTCCAAAAGGAAGCATCGCATTTGAAGCGACCGCATCGTTAATGGCCACAAAGCCTGATTCAAAACGTAAAGCAACCTCTTGAGCGTGCTGAATACTTTCTGAATACACCGAGCCCCCAAGACCGAAATTCGTGTGATTAACCAGCTTTAACCCTTCTTCAAGGTTGGCTACTTCAAACACTAATAACGTTGGCGAGAAAAATTCCGTGGTTTTTAAATATTTTAAAAACTCGTCGGTTAATTTTCTGACTTTTAAAATACGAATAGGCACAAAGGCCTGGCGTGAAGGTTCTACGCTTAAAGACTTAACAAGGTTTTCATCAGGACTTCGTTCGTAAACAACTTCACAGAAGTTTTTTGCAAAAGCTAAGCGTGCTTCATCTTCTGGTTTAAATCTGACTGAAGCTAAAGGCCCTAAGGTTGTGTTTTTATCTAAAACATCACCCCAGGTATATTTATCAAAATTGATAATCAATTGATCTATTAAGGCTTTTGAAACCTTTTGATCAACAACGACCCGCTTAGCTGCAATACAGCTTTGCCCGGTGTTTTGCAGGCGGCTTTTAGTAATGTTGAACGCTGTTTTTTCAATATTAGCGTCGTTAAGAACTAAGTGTGCATCGCTACCACCTAATTCAAACACCCCACGCTTCATATATTTACCGGCGTATTCTGAAAGTAAATACCCGGCTTTAACTGACCCTGTAAGGCTGACTCCACCGACACGGTTATCGGCGATGATTGATTCAGTTAAACTGTGTTCAAAAATCAAATGATCAAAAATATTTTTCACTTCAACTTGCGAAAGAATTCTTTTAATTAAATTTCCTGTCGAAGGTGTATTTTCAGAGTGTTTTAGTAAAACTGTATTTCCCGCTAAAAGTGCCGGAAAAATCATGCGCACCGATTGCCAAAACGGAAAATTCCACGGCATCACACCTAAAATCACCCCTTTTGGTTTATGATAGATCTGATGACTGACTTTTTCTGAATCAGAGAAAGTTTTTACAGGTTTTACATCAAGTTCAGGACACGGGGCCGTGCACATGTACTCTAATGACTGAAGTGATTTATCAATTTCAGATAAACTTTGAGCGTAGGGTTTACCCATCTCTTCAGTGATCATTTTTGCTAATTCGTCTTTTGCTTGGTTAAATAACCCCACAGCCGGACGCAAGACCTTTTGCCTTTCAGTAAACGATAACGTGCTCCAGCGCTTAAAACCGATATGCAGATTTTCTAAAGCGCGAGAGACATCCGTTGCTGTTGCAAACGGATACTCGTGCAAAAATTTTCCCGTAGCGGGATTATAAGTTTTAAATGTAGCCATAGGATTAACTCCTAAGTTTTAGAATCGTCTTTCTTTAGAATTTCGATTTCTGCGGTCACTTTAAATTTGTGATTTTCAGCAAATTTCGAAAATTCTTTAACGAAATCAATTTTCTGAATCAAAGCGATCATTTCGTTAGTGGCTTTTAACGTGATATCGTCTTTGGTTTTTAAAACCTGGCCAACAACTGTCGTTAAAAGTTCTTTAGAAATATCAGTGGGAGACCCCGCCGTTAAGATTTTCTTAATGGCATCGGTGATCTTAGGATCTTTTTTGTCGTTATCTCCGTTACTCACTGCTATTTCCCGTAAACTGTTTTGATTCGTTTTTTGAAATTATTGATCATAATTGGTAAATTCACACTGACCAGCGTGTTAGCCATCGGACCCGGAACTAACATCCCAAAAGTGGCCTCAACCGAGTAGTTGACCTTACACTTGTCAGCCCCTTCTGGGGCAATTTGCCAAGAACCTTTCATCGTTTTAAAAACATCGCCGCCGATAAAGTGAAAATCAACTTTTGAAGGCGCTGTTTCTGTCGATTGAAGTTTGTATTTAAAAGTTTTTACTAAAGAAACGTTGTATTCCATTTCTTTAACGTGACCGTCGTTTTTAGTGATTTTTACTGATTTTACTTCAGGTAAAAATTCTGGGTATTTTTCAAAGTCTGAAACGATTTTGAAAAATTCTTCCGGAGTGCAGTTAAAAACTTCCGATGTTTGAGCCGTTGCCACTTCGTTCTCCTTTTGATCACCTTCCAGGTGACCTTATTCTAAAGAGCCGACCTCTCGGTCGTCTTTGTTTTATTAAACCTAATTAACTTAGTTAACTTTTTTTAAATAATGCTTCTGCCGCCGCTTTTAATTTTGCTTTTTCATCCACCGCAGGACCTTTTCCAGACGGTTGAAAAAAATCACAGAAGTTAAACTTTTCTTTATCGCGTACCACATCAGCCGACGGTTCACGACATTCATTGTAAGCTTTAGGATCATAGAACTGACAGTTTTTGCAAACGTGCAAATCCTGGCGACAGTGCAAACACTCTTCGCGGTAGCCGACTTTAGCATCGACATTATTTGCTTTTTGGCATTTAAAACAGATCAGTTCCATTAAAGATTACACCTGAGGTTTGATCGAAAAATCGTGATACGTTTCTACGTTTCTGATTGTTCCAGTTTGTGAACGCATAACCACTGAATGTGTACGGGCTTTACGACCTGGGTAAACTTTAACACCCTTTAATAAAGGACCATCAGTAACACCTGTTGCACAGAACATCACATTGCCAGAAGCTAGTTCATTTAACGTGTATTTTTTATTTAAGTCTTTCACGCCCATTCTTAAAGCGCGTTCTTTTTCTTCTTCGTTTCTGAATTTCAGGCGGCCTTGAAAGTCGCCACCTAAACAGCGCATAGCCGCTGCTGAAATAACACCTTCTGGAGCTCCACCGATACCAAATAATACGTCAATACCTGAATCTGGCCAAGCAGCTGCAACAGCGGCTGATACATCACCATCACCAATTAAATGAATACGTGCGCCAGCTTTTCTAACTTCAGCAATTAAAGCTTCATGACGAGGGCGTTGTAAAATAACCGCTGTGATTTCATTCACCGGTTTTTTTAACGCTTCAGAAATACGATTTAAATTTTCAGTCGCTGATTTATCGATGTCGATACAGCCTTTTGCCGCTGGGCCAACAGCGATTTTATCCATGTAAGTATCTGGAGCATGTAAGAAGCCACCACGTTCAGCCATGGCCATAACAGAGATTGAACCCACTCCACCAGTGGCACAGATTGTTGTTCCTTCTAAAGGATCTAAAGCGATATCAATAGCTGGAGCATCGTCAGTTTTATTACCGACTTTTTCGCCGATATATAACATCGGAGCTTCATCACGCTCACCTTCACCGATCACAACAGTTCCGTCCATACGAACAGAATCAAAAGCTCTTCTCATGGCATCAACTGCCGCTTGGTCGGCAGCTTTTTCTTGGCCAGAGCCAATCCATTTAGCTGAGGCAATGGCGGCTGCTTCGGTAATACGTACAAATTCTAAAGCCAGGTTTCTGTCCATGGGGTATCCTTTTTTACTGCGTCGATATATTTGAGAGCCAGACGCTTTGGTTTTAACTTTTCATTTACACTACAGTGTGTGGTCTCAGCAATGGCACAAATGTTTGTGTCATTTAAAACTTTATATTGAAAGCGCAAGATAATACCCTCGATTTGAGCCTGCATCTCAATGCGCACGTTGTCGCTGTATTTGATGGGGGCTTTATGTTTCACCCGCGTTTCGACCACTGTTAAATCAAAGATATTTTGGTGTTCAAAGGTCAAATCGCTTGCATCGTGAGCAA
>CAMLRE010000221.1 GCA_946482355.1 uncultured Bdellovibrio sp. | reverse complement strand
GAATCTGGATTTTTACAAGATTTAGGACAGGTGAAAGCATGAGTTCTAATAACGTTGTAACTAAATACGCAAAATCATTATTTGATGTGACTTATTCAAGTGGCACAGCAGGTGATGTTGGCCAACAATTAAATGAAATTGCTAAGTCGTTTACAGCTGATGTTGTAACGTTCTTTCAAAGCCCATTTAATTCGGCAGAAAACAAACTAACTGTGGCGAAAGCTGCATTAGAAGGTAAAGCTTCTGCAGAAGCGTTTAATTTCGTACTTACATTAGTACAAAATGAGCGCGTAGCTTTATTAAAAGAAATCGCAAAAGAATTTAGCTCTTTAGTGCAAGCATCTGCGGGCATTACAAAAGGTAAATTATTTGCCGCTCAAGAAGTGTCTGGCGAGTTCTTAAAACAAGTTGAAGCGACAGCTTCAAAAGCCTTAGGTAAAAAAGTTGAACTTGTATTCGAAAAAAATCCAAATCTAGTAGCGGGCTTCAAAGTAGAAGTTGCTGGTTGGACAATGGATGATTCTGCACAAGCGCATTTAAAAATTTTAAAAGAGAATTTAATTAAGAGAGGACTATAATTGATGGAAACACAAATCAGAGCCGATGAAATTGGCCGTATTTTAAAAGAACAGATTTCTAAATATAACAAAACGGTTGAAGTTGCTGAGGCAGGAAGCGTGCTTTCTGTTGGTGACGGTGTTGCCCGCGTTTATGGTTTAGAAAACGTAATGGCCGGTGAATTAGTTGAATTCGCATCAGGCGTTAAAGGTATGGCGTTAAACTTAGAAGCATCTCAAGTGGGTGTGGTTATCTTCGGGGAAGACCGCGACATTAAAGAGGGCGATACAGTTAAGCGTACAAAACAAATCGTATCAGTTCCAGTTGGCCCAGAATTATTAGGCCGTGTAGTTAATGCGTTAGGCGAGCCAGTTGATGGCAAAGGCCCTTTAAACGCTAAAGAAACTCGTATCGTAGAATTAAAAGCTCCAGGTATCGTTTACCGTAAATCGGTTCATGAGCCGTTACAAACTGGTATCAAAGCTATCGATGCCTTAGTACCAATCGGACGTGGTCAACGTGAGTTAATCATTGGTGACCGTCAAACTGGTAAAACAACTATCGCTATCGATACTATTATCAACCAAAAAGGCCAAGGCGTTCACTGCTTCTACGTAGCGATCGGCCAAAAGCAATCTACAGTATCATTAGTAGTTGAGAAATTACGTCAAGCAGGCGCAATGGATTACACAACTGTAATCACGGCTTCAGCTTCTGATCCAGCTCCTATGCAATACTTAGCAGCGTACACAGGAACAGCTATGGCTGAATACTTCCGTGACTCTGCGAAACATGCATTAATCATTTACGATGACTTAACGAAACAAGCTCAAGCTTACCGTCAAATGTCATTATTATTACGTCGTCCTCCTGGACGTGAAGCCTACCCAGGCGACGTATTCTATTTACACAGCCGTCTATTAGAGCGCGCAGCTAAAGTTTCTGATGCAGTTGGTGCGGGTTCATTAACAGCATTACCAATGATCGAAACTCAAGCGGGCGATATCTCTGCATACATCCCAACAAACGTTATCTCGATCACTGATGGTCAGATCTTCTTAGAATCAGATTTATTCTATAAAGGTATCCGTCCAGCTATCTCTGTAGGTAAATCAGTATCTCGCGTGGGCGGTGCCGCTCAAATTAAAGCGATGAAACAAGTTGCCGGTTCTATGAAGTTAGAATTAGCTCAGTTCCGTGCGTTAGAGGCTTTCGCGGCTTTCGCATCTGACTTAGATAAAGCTTCTCAAAACCAATTAGCTCGTGGTCGTCGTTTAGTTGAAGTTTTAAAACAAGGTCAATACCAACCAGTAAAAGTTGAAGAGCAAACAGCAATGATTTTCGCAGCTTCTAACGGTTATGTTGATTCAATCCCAGAGACTGATGTTAAACGTTACGAAAAAGAAATGATCGAATTCTTAAAGCAAAAATACTCTGCTGTATTAACAGATATCGTTGCTAAGAAAGCGATTTCTGACGACAACAAAAAAGAATTAGTTAACGCGCTTAACGAATTCAAAGCTGTTTTCCAAGCTAGCAAATAATTGAGGGCTTAGATGGCAAGTTTAAAAGACATTCGCATGCGAATTGATTCGACAAAGAATACTCAGCAAATCACGAAAGCGATGAAGCTAGTATCTGCGGCGAAGCTACGTCGTGCACAACACAACATCACAAATATGAGACCGTATGCGGTAACTTTGAAAAAAGTTATCGCCAACATTACGGCAACTCAAAAAGTGACCCATCCGTTGATGACAGCAAAAGACTCTGTAAAAAAAGTTTTACTTGTTGTTTTAACTTCGGACCGCGGTCTTTGTGGTGGCTTTAATACAAATATTATCAAGTTCGCTGATAAATACCGTGCTGAAAATGCACCTAAGTTAGAAAAATTAGATTTTTTCTTTATCGGTAAACGCGGCGATGACTTCTTTTCTAAACGTGGAGTTAAATCTATCGAAACTTATTTCAAGTTAGATAAAGATATCTCTTACGACTTAGCAAAAGGTGTCGCTGAAAAATTAATTAATCACTACCTTGATGGCAGCTACGATGAAATTCGTTTAGTTTACAATGAATTCCATTCGGCTATCTCTCAAGTTGTAACTTGTGAAACTCTTCTTCCGATTCAAGTTGAACAAACTTCTTTCGATGCAGAAGGTTCTCAATTTTCTAAAGACATCATCTTTGATCCATCTCCAGAAGCGATCGTTGAAGAACTTTTAAAAAAGCACTTTAACTTATCGGTTTATAAAGCAATGTCTGAATCAGTAGCGTCTGAGCATGGTGCTCGTATGTCTGCGATGGAAAATGCGACTAACAACGCGAAAGAAATGATCAACAAATTAACTCTGACGTACAACAAAGCTCGTCAAGAAAAGATCACTACAGAGTTAACTGAGATCGTATCTGGTGCTGAAGCAATTAAATAATTTTTTAAATAGATAAAGATTAAGAGGAAATAAATATGTTAAAAGGTAAAGTAAAACAGGTTACGGGAGCGGTTGTTGACGTTGAATTTGACGGCGCAGAACTACCACCAATCAACGGCGCATTACGCGTAACAAATAAATTCATCTCTGATAAAACATTCAACTTAGTATTAGAAGTAGCACAGCACTTAGGTGACAACACTGTTCGTACAATTTCTATGGACTCTACAGAAGGTTTAGTTCGTGGAACTGAAGTTCAATACACTGGTAACATGATCACTGCACCAGTAGGCCGCGAAGTATTAGGCCGTATCATCAACGTAGTTGGTGAACCAATTGATGAAGCTGGTCCGGTAAAAACTAAAGAACAATGGCCAATCCACAGAGCGGCTCCTAAGTTCGAAGACCAAGCAACTTCAGCTGAGATGTTAATGACTGGTATCAAAGTCGTAGACTTATTAGCTCCATACGTAAAAGGTGGTAAAATCGGTTTATTCGGTGGTGCCGGCGTAGGTAAAACAGTTCTTATCCAAGAATTAATCCGCAACATCGCTACTGAGCACGGTGGTTTCTCTGTATTCGCCGGCGTAGGTGAGCGTACTCGTGAAGGTAATGACTTATGGATGGAAATGAAAGAATCAGGCGTTATCGAAAAAACTGCGCTTGTGTTCGGTCAAATGAATGAACCTCCTGGAGCACGTGCACGTGTTGCTTTAACTGGTTTAACTATCGCTGAATACTTCCGTGATGTTGAAAAACAAGACGTTCTTTTCTTCGTTGATAATATCTTCCGCTTCACTCAAGCCGGTGCAGAAGTATCAGCGTTATTAGGCCGTATCCCTTCTGCGGTAGGTTACCAACCTACATTAGCAACTGAGATGGGTGTGATGCAGGAACGTATTACTTCTACTAAAAACGGTTCGATCACTTCAGTTCAAGCGGTATACGTACCAGCCGATGACTATACTGATCCAGCTCCAGCAACTACATTTACTCACTTAGATGCTACGACGAACTTAGACCGTGATATCGCTGCTCAAGCGATCTTCCCAGCGGTTCACCCATTAACATCGACTTCTCGTATCTTAGATCCTTTAGTAGTAGGCGAAGCGCACTATAAAACAGCGCGTGACGTTCAAGCGTTATTACAACGTTACAAAGAATTACAAGATATCATCGCAATCTTAGGTATGGACGAGTTATCTGAAGAAGATAAATTAGTTGTATTACGCGCACGCCGTGTACAACGTTTCTTAGCTCAACCATTCTTCGTTGCTGAGCAATTCACTGGTTTAACTGGTAAATACGTTGATATTAAAGACACTGTTCGTTCATTCCGCGAAATCTTAGATGGTAAACATGATGCTATGCCAGAACAAGCGTTCTACATGGTTGGTACTATCGAAGAAGCTGTTGAAAAAGCGAAAAAATTAGCTAACGGTTAATTCCGGTAGTTAATTAACTCGGAGCCTGTGAAAGCGGGCTCTTACTTAAGAGGTAAACGTGTTTAAATTAAATTTATTAACTCCGGAAAAAAAGGTTGTTGTTGATCAAGAGATCACAGAAGCCGTTATCCCAACGATCTCAGGTGAAGTAGATATTTTACCTGGTCACGTTCCGATGATTGCTAACCTTGGCACTGGGATTTTAAAATTCAAAGTTAAAGAAACTGGTTCGACTTTTAAAGCCGT
>CAMLRE010000220.1 GCA_946482355.1 uncultured Bdellovibrio sp. | reverse complement strand
ATTTCGGGTGTTTTTGTCATTGGCGAATGAGTCATTGTGTGGCTAAATGTCTGTACGAAAAGAAGAACAAAATTATATAGCGGAAACGGCTAATAAATTTCGTAAAAACGTTTCCCAAAAAAAGAATAAAAGGAGACCTCGTAAACATGGTCAACACAGTTACAACTTCAATCGCAGGAAAACAAATCACATTAGAAACTGGTCGCTTAGCAAAACAAACAGACGGTTCAGTTTTAGTTACTTGCGGCAACAACATGGTTTTAGTTACTGCGGTATCTGCTAAAGAAGCAAAACCAGATCAAAGCTTTTTTCCATTAACAGTTGAATTCATCGAAAAATACTACGCTATCGGTAAAATTCCAGGCGGTTACTTCAAACGTGAAGGTAAACCATCAACTGATTCAATTTTATCAGCACGTATCATCGATCGTCCGATCCGTCCGTTATTTCCAGAAGGTTACTTAAACGACACACAAGTTGTTGCAACGATCTTGTCTGCTGACGGTTCATTCCCAATGGACGTATTAAGTTCATTAGGTGCATCGGCTGCTTTACACATTTCAAATATTCCTTTCAACGGTCCAACAGCCGCTTGCCAAGTTGGTCGCGTAAATGGCCAATTCATTGCAAACCCTACACCTGAGCAATTAGCTCAATCAGATATGGACATCATCGTATCTGGTACTAAGAACGGTATCTTAATGGTTGAAGGTGAAGCGAAATTTATCTCTGAAGCTGATGCATTAGCTGCTTTAAAATTCGGCCACCAATCTTTAATGCCATTATTACAAATGCAAGAAGAGTTACGTGAAAAAACGGGTTCGGTTGCTAAACGTGCTTTCACTCCGGCAGTGATTGATGCAGATTTCAGAACTCAAGCTGAAAATGTAATTACACCGCTGATCACTAAAGCTTTATCACAAAAAGTTAAGCAAGATCGTTACGCTGGTTTTGATGCCGCTAAAGAAGCTGCCATCGTTCAATTAGTAAAAACAATTTCTGATGAAAAACTTCAAGCTCAACGTAAAAAAGAAGTTTCTGCAATCGTTGAAGACATCAAGTACAAAGTAGCTCGTTCACAAATCTTAGATACAGCTTCTCGTATTGACGGCCGTGATTTAAAAACTGTTCGTCCAATCACTTGTGAAGTTGGTCTTCTACCACGCGCTCACGGTTCTGGTTTATTCCAACGTGGCGAAACACAATGTTTAGGTACTGTTACACTTGGTACTGCTGATGACGAACAAACAGTAGAAACATTAAACGGAACTGTTAAACGTAAATTTAACTTACACTATAACTTCCCTCCATACTCAGTAGGTGAGGTAGGTCGTTTTGGTGGTCAAGGTCGTCGTGAGATCGGTCACGGTAACTTAGCAGAACGCGCGATCAAAGCTGTTACTCCTGATCACGTTCAATTCCCATACACAATCCGTATCGTGTCTGAAGTTTTAGAATCTAACGGTTCTAGCTCAATGGGTTCAGTTTGTGCGGGTACATTAGCGTTACTAGATGCTGGTGTTAAAATTAAAGCTAACGTTGCAGGTATTGCGATGGGCTTAATTAAAGAAGGCGACCGTGTAGCGGTTTTATCTGATATCTTAGGTGATGAAGATCACTTAGGTGATATGGATTTCAAAGTAGCTGGTTCATCAACTGGTATCACAGCATTACAAATGGATATCAAAATCGATTCAGTTTCTTTTGCGGTAATGGAAACAGCATTAAACCAAGCTAAAGAAGGCCGTTTACATATCTTAAACGAGATGGAAAAAGTGATGAAAGCGCCTCGTGGCCAAATCTCTGAATTTGCTCCACGTATTGAAACTATCAAAATTAAACCAGACAAAATCCGCGAAGTTATCGGTTCTGGCGGTAAAGTTATCCGTGGAATCACTGAAGCGACTGGCGTAAAAATCGAGATCCAAGATGACGGTACAATCAATATCGCATCGGCTGATCCTCAAGCGACTAAAAAAGCAATTGCTATGATCGAAGCGATCTGTGCTGAGGCTGAAGTAGGTAAAACGTATAAAGGTAAAGTTATGAAAGTGGCTGAATTCGGTGCTTTCGTTGAAATCTTACCGAATACACAAGGTTTATTACATATTTCTGAACTTGCGAACGAGCGCGTAAGACAAGTGACTGATGTTGTTAAAGAAGGCGACATGGTTGATGTAAAAGTGCTTGAAGTAGATCGTTCTGGCCGTATTAAACTTTCTCGTAAAGCTTTATTACAGTAGTTTTTTAAATAGGGTATTGGCGAAGCCGATCGGACATAAAGTTGTCATCTCATTTTAAAAAATCAATTTTATCTAACGGAGTGCGTGTGGTGAGTGAATATCATCCGCACTCTAAATCTGTGGCGTTAGGCGTGTGGGTGTTAACCGGCACGCGTGACGAAGATCCTTCAGAAATCGGCATGTCGCATTTTGTAGAGCACTTAGTATTTAAGGGCACAAAAAAGCGCAACGCCTATCAAATCGCAAAATCTTTAGAATCATTAGGTGGAGACCTTAACGCGTACACAACACGTGAACACACCACTTACCATTGCACGGTTTTAAAAGAAGACTGGAAAACCGGTTTAGAGGTTTTATCTGATCTTGTGTGCAATATGAAAATCTCTAAGAAAGATTTTGAATTAGAGAAAAAAGTTGTCGTTCAAGAAATTCAAATGAGCGATGATTCTCCAGAAGAAATTATCTACGATTATTTATTTGAACACAGTTATGCCAATCATCCGTTAGGCCGTCAGATCTTAGGAAAAGCAGAAACTCTTTCAAAGCTTACACAAAAAAGTGTGTATGATTTTTATAAGAAGTTTTATCAAGGCAGTAACTTAATCGTTTCTGCGGCGGGGCCGTTAGAGCACGATGCTTTAGTGATCGAAGCGCAAAAGCTGTTTCGTTCGCGTAAGAAGTTTACGGTGCCTGACACGCGTCGTGCCCCTCGCTGGAAAGCGGCTCGTAAATTTTACGACGATGAGTCTGAACAGGTTCATATTTTACTGGGCTTACCGGCAACAAGTTTTCACGACAAATACCGCTTTGAAGCTTTTATCGTGAACTCGTTATTAGGTGGCGGAATGACTTCAAAACTTTACCAGGCTGTGCGTGAAAAGCAGGGCTTAGCTTACAGCGTGTTTTCATCTTTAAATACGCAAGTTGATTCAGGCAACATCACGATTTATGCCGGAACTGATCCGAAAAAAGTTAAAAAAGTCATTAACACGATTAAAGATGAATTATTAAAAATTAAAAAAGACGGCATTAAAAAATCTGATTTAGATTTATTTAAGACGCAGGTTCGTGGCCAATTATTAATGGGCTCTGACGATATCGAAAACCGCATGACATCACTAGGTGTGAATGAAATGATTTTTGAAGACTATCGTTCTGTTGAAAGAGTTATTCAAGAAGTTGAAGCCGTGAACGAAAAATCAATTAAAGCTTATCTTAAAGACCACTTCGATCTGGAAAAAATGGCCGTGATTCTAATGGGCCCTCATGTTTCTCAAATGAAGCCGTGGGTGAATGAGATCGACTTTTCACGCCGGTAGGCGAAAGCGCAGTTAGATATAGCTGCAAGGAGCTACGTATGATGCAAGTTAAAATTAAAAAATGGCCTCATTTCAAAGGTGAACTTCCGGCGTACCAATCTCATGGTGCCAGTGGCTTTGATGTGCGTGCGCAATTAGACCAACCGTTAACTTTAAAACCCATGGAACGTGCTTTAGTTCCAACAGGGTTAACTTTTGAAATTCCGGTAGGTTATGAAATTCAAGCTCGCCCACGCAGTGGTTTAGCAGCAAAACAAGGTCTTTCGGTATTAAATACACCGGGTACGATCGATGCTGATTACCGTGGCGAAGTTAAAGTGATCTTAGTGAATCTTGGTCAAGAGCCGATCACAATTAACGATCAAGAGCGTTGTGCTCAGTTCGTGATTTGCCCGATCATTCAGGCCCAGTTTCATGTCGTTGAAGAATTATCTGATACGGCTCGCGGGGCTGGCGGATTTGGATCAACAGGTAAAGCTTAGTGAAGGAAGTAGCAAGGAATATTCTCTTTGCTATTGCCGTGATTGCGACCGTAGTTTTGTGGTACGGTTTTTCAAATAACTTCACCGGTGTTATTGCAGATAACGGTGAAGCTGTGCCGAAGACTACACCGGCACTTTCTAATACAGCCTCGTCGCAAGAAGACTTTTTAAAAAGCGCCTATTGCCGTGCTCAGCACGAAGATCTTTTAGAAAAAAAATCTTACCCAGAAATCATTGAAGCGCGTAAAAATAATCCGCAAAAATATGATGTAAAATGTTTTATGGTGAATGAATCTGTTGACCGGGCAACGCTTGAGCGTTGTTTACTGGGCGTTAAAAATTCAGTCATTGCCGGAAACATTGAGTCGCTAATGTGCGAGGCTTTTCTTAAAATCTATCAAACTTACGTCACTGATTTTTTATACCCTGATGGGGTAGATATTCGAAGTTTACCACAGGCCGCTTTACAACGAAAAATTCAGGCCCAGATGTTAAAGCAAAATAAAAATCCGCAGCTGATGCTTTCGATGACCGAAACATTAATTCAGTTGTATCCGAATAACTTTGAGGCGTTAAAAGTTTATATCAAAGCTTTGGGTTTTGGCCAAAAACCTTCAGTTTACGCTGAAGGCGGGCCGCTATTTTCGTATTTAGT
>CAMLRE010000219.1 GCA_946482355.1 uncultured Bdellovibrio sp. | reverse complement strand
CACTTGCGTGACGTTCTTTTTTTGCATGATATAAAGATCGTCCACCGGTAAAAACAATGTCGGCCTTTTTAAAAAGTTCTTGTTCGTATTGCAGTAATTCCTGTGGAGCATTTTTAAAATTAGCTAACTCATCCATACAATCATAAATTGTGACAGAAGGCTCAAGGTGATCAGTAAAAGATAAAGCCATGGGCGTATAATACCAGGCCGTAAATTCTTCGATACGTTCGTCAATGATAAGTTCGGCTAAAAGACTTTTTAGTTTTTCGTTCACATTTTCTTCGTTATCAGGAATACGTGGAATAATAACTGTCACCCCTTGTGAGCTTAACTCTTTTTGCAGATGAATTTCGGTGATTGATTCAGAGTATACGGGTTCTTCCACGAAAAAGACGCGGCGGTATTTTGCAAAGCGCGAAATAAGATGCTGCGGTCTTTGATAGACAAAATTCCAGCGCAAATGGCTAAACACAATTAAATCATGGCTAATTAACATTTCTTTTTTTTGAGTCATCATTGATTTTTTTCCTTATTTTTTAATTATATGTTTGGTTCTTCTAAAGGAGGAAACGGAGCTGGCATCGGAGAACTGGTCAGTTCTCCGCGTGTCTGATCGTAGTTTCGGGTCGCTCTGGCCATTGCAGCGAGAGAAAATTTTGGTTTACGATCCATCGTAAATAGACCATTGGCTTCTTGAAAAGTATCGGTAAACTGGGTGTAGCAAAAACCACTGAAGATTTCGATACTATGAACCGCCTGCATTAAGTTTTGATAGCGATTTTGAAATTCTTGGGCCGACTTAGAACTTGAATAGCCCCACGTGTGACCATTACTTTTTAAATTACAAGCTATACCGCCAAATTCAGTTAGCATGATCGGCTGCCCTTGGTGCGGATAACCTTCAACCGTTAACATACGGCCGCCGGGCCATTTTCTTCCTAAGACATCTTCAGCTTTGGTACTTGCGTACTTTTGCACAATCCGCTCTGGCTGATCGTCGTAATCGTGAATTCCTAAAATATCAGTGGCTGTACTTTCCCACCCGTCGTTACCAACCACCAAACGTGTAGGGTCTAAAGTTCGTGTTAAGTGATAAGCTGCCAACACACAACTTCGATGCGCTTCTTTCTCGGCTAAGTCAGGAACACCCCACGATTCGTTGTAAGGCACCCAGACGCCAATGCATGGATGGTTGCTATCGCGGTTAATAAATTCCATCCACTCTTTCATCGTCCGCTCAACGGCTTCATGGGTGAACCGATAACAACTTGGCATTTCACCCCAGACAATTAACCCCAAATGATCGGCCCAATATAAAAAATCAGGGTCTTCAATTTTTTGATGAAGACGAACACCGTTAAATCCTGCACTTTTAATTAATTCCACATCTTTTTTCTGAGCTTGGGGATCTGGAGCCGTCATCAAAGAGTCTTGCCAATAACCTTGGTTTAAAACCATCTTTAAGTAATAAGGGCGCCCGTTAAGTAAAAAACGCCCCCGTTGCACCGAAATACTTCGAAGAGCAGTATAAGAATCAATTTGATCGATCACTTCGTTACCATCGAGAAGAAAAATTTCGGCATAAATCAGCGTTGGTTTTTCAGGGCTCCATAAAATTTCATTGCGGTAATCATCAATTCCCGGGTCTGAAATAGCGACTCTGCGGTGAACTTCATGATGTATAACCTGATAAGTATCATCGGCTAATATTTTTTCACCCACACGAAGACGCACACGTAGCTTAAGATCTAAACTAAAATCTCCACAAACAAAGGCCTCAAAGCCGATCTCAAAACGTTCAACAAGGGGTGTCCAACGAATGCGGTCAACATGCACTTGTGGAACTTCTTCGATCCATACCGTTTGCCAGATTCCAGAGGTACGGTGATACCAAATAATATGTGGATCAACCTGCCAATCCTGTTTGCCACGCGGTTTAGCCAGATCAACAGGATCATCATCGGCACACACGATTAGCGTCTGCAGATCACCTTTTATATGGGGAGTAATATCAAAAGAAAATGAAGTGTGCCCACCCGTGTGTTGCCCCAGAAAAAAACCATTGAGCCAAACCTTAGCTTCGTAATCAACGGCTCCAAAATGAAGAAAGTATTTTTTGTCTTTATTAATGGTGGTAATAGAAAATTCTTTTTTATACCAGATACGTGGATGAAATCCGGTGTCACCAATGCCGCTGGCCTTAGATTCTGGTGCAAACGGAACTAAAATTTTTTTATTCCATCGATTAAACTCATAAGGATTTGAAAATTCGCACTTGTCATCAAAATAAAAATCCCACTCTCCGTTGAGCGAGCACCAACGTTGTCTTTTAAATTGCTTGCGCGGAAAATTTTCTGAGTTACTTACCCATTCGGCCCCAAAACAATCTTTTTCCTGCGCTTTTTCATGAGATGTTTTTTTCATATTTTGGTTCATACAAAAGATGTACCGCTTTTTTGTGGCATCTAATGTGCAAACTAATGCGTAACGAAATTAAAAATATCTTAAAAAATCTTAAAATCAAAAAAGGAGTTTTTGTGAGAAAAATTAAAAAAGCTGTCATTCCAGTGGCTGGCAAAGGAACACGAATGTTACCGATGACTAAGGCCGTACCTAAGGAGCTTCTTCCGCTTGGGCAATTTCCTATTATTCATCATGTTGTTAATGAAGCTATTGAAGCCGGTATCGAACAAATTATCTTTGTGGTTTCTCAGGGAAAAGAAAGTATTTTAAATTATTTCTCGCGAAGTTTTGAACTTGAGACATTTCTTGAAAAAACCGGCAAAGAAAAAGATTTGCAATTAATAAAAAAAATCGGTGATCTGGTTGATGTTGTTTCAGTTTACCAAAAAGAACAGTTAGGTCTGGGGCACGCTATCTTACAAGCCGAAAGTTTAACTGGCCAAGAACCTTTTGCTGTTCTTCTTGGAGACGACTTAGTTCGTAGCCAAAATAGTATTGTAAGTCAGATGACCGAAGCTTGTAAAGACCGTGACGCCTCGGCCGTTATTAGCGTTATGGAAGTTCCTTTAACTGAAGTTCACCGTTATGGCATTATTGAAGGCGATCGTGATAGAATTAACCCCCGCGTGTATCGCATGAAATCGATGATCGAAAAACCAAAGCCAGAAAATGCGCCTACCCGCTTAGCCTGCCCCGGGCGCTATCTATTTACTCCTGAAATTTTTGAACACTTAAAAAAAATCACTCGCGGTGTGGGTAACGAATATCAATTAACCGACGCTATTAATCTTATGGCGCAAAACCAAAAAGTTATCGCTTACGAATTTGAAGGCACCCGCTATGATGTCGGTTGTTATGTGGGATATCAAAGAGCGGTCTACGACTGGATGGCGTTTGACCAGCCTTAAAGAATTTCAGCAATATGGCCATCTGGACGAATAAGGTAAGCCTTATCTTTTTTAAGGCGCTTTTTTTTCATTTCATCGTTCCAGGAAAAAACGTGAACCGGATATTTAGAATCTATTTCACGTTGGCCATAGATATGCACTTGCCAGTCTAATGACTGAAGAAATTTAAAATTATCCACACTTTCAATCCACGGTAGGCGATCTCCCGTTTGTACTTCAATGACTGAATTTGCCGGATGCGAATTATAGGTAATACCTGTCTGAGATAGTGTTCGAAAAACAAAGCTTCCCGTGCTTGCGCGCTTAAAAACTTGCGGAATCACCAGCGGAATAACTTTTGTTCTTACAAGTCTTGCAATAGCACCGTCGTTTGAAATAAATCTAAACGCACGATCTGTGGTTTGAACTAATTGTTTGGCAAAACTAATCCGTTCTGTTTCGTAAGATGATAAAAGTCTTTCTTCAAAGTTACCTTTAATCACCTCACCTAGTTTCCAGGCTAAGTTTACGGCATCACCAATTCCGGTGTTCATACCTTGACCGCCTAAGGGCGAATGAATGTGACTGGCATCACCTAAAATAAAAACACGGCCTTTTTGAAAATGCGAAGCCACCCTATGATGCACACGGTATTTTGAAAACCACCTCACCTGTGAAATAGAGACATCCATTTCTTTAAGTAAACGTGGGTTAACATCTTCCCAAGTGGGATCTTTTTTTTGATCATCACGGATAATTCCGATAAGCCTTGCATGCCCTGGTTGTTTGAGCGGAAAAAACGCCATGAATTCAGATTTATCTAATGAAACATGTAATTCACCGTTGATGGCAGGACCTGAACCTATCACATCGGCCACATAAAACATATGAGGATAGGTACTTCCCTCAAAACCCACATCTAATTTTTTTCTAACGATCGAGTGCGCGCCATCACACCCCGCCAAATAATCAGTCGTGATAGTTTCAATCGTGCCATCACTTTTAAGAATTTTTGCAGTGACTGATTTTTCATTTTGTTCAAAATCGGCAAGTTCGCTGCCGCGTTCGGCTTCAATACCTAATTCTTTTAATTTTTTAAGCAATAGTTCTTCATGCTGATCTTGAGGTAAAATAATAATGTACGGAAACGGCGTAAGCCCTTCTCCCACATAAGCTAATTGAACGCGGGCTTTTGGTTTGTGATTCACCCATAAATTTAAAGCTGGAAACTTAAATCCTGCTGCGATCACATCTTCAGAAATTTGTAACTGCCGGTAAAACTCTAAAGTGCGGGCATGAATCACTAAAGCTCTCGACGTGGTTTCTTTTTCTAAAGCCTTATCGATAAGGCGAA
>CAMLRE010000218.1 GCA_946482355.1 uncultured Bdellovibrio sp. | reverse complement strand
CCGTGCGTTTGAATTTTTAACCCAGTAATTCAACTGCGGCTTTGGCAATCGCCGAAGAGTCCATACCGTGTTTGCGGTAAAGATCAATCGCGTTGTACGCCGACTGTCCGAATTCCCCATGTACACCTAGTGATTTCATCGTGATGAATTCACCTGATTGCACTAACTGATGACTTACGAACGAGCCAAGACCTAAAAGCACTTGGTGATCTTCAACAGTCACGATGCGGCCTTCGCATTTTTTAAGAAGTGGTTTTAATGTTGCCACATTTAAACGGTTTAACGAGTTTAAATTAATAACAATAGAACCAACACCTTTTTTCTCTAACTCAGTCGATGCTTTAATCGCTTCACCTACTAAAGAACCAGAAGTGATCACCATTACGTTTTTAGCGCCCACCATGTGCTGACGAACAACCTGTGGTTCAGCGGCTTTGTAAGTTAATTTGTTCGAATCCGTTGAGTAAGTTTTCGGAAAGTTTTCACGACCTAAAAAGAAAATCGACGTATGCGGAGTTTTTCCAGCTTCAACAGTTTTAGCAAACGTCTCGATCACTTCAGTCATGATCGCTTCTGCTTCTTCACTTGTTGATAAGTTGTATAAATCAACACCTGGAATAGTCGCTAACATCGACATGTAGCTTAAAGCTTGGTGAGAAGCACCATCTGCCGCATCTTGAAAACCCGTGTGCGAGAACACACCGATTAAAGGAGCTTCAGATAACATCGCCATAGTGATTGGTAAGGCACCTTTTGTAACCCCGAACTGCGCGAAGGTATCAACAACTGGAATGAAACCTTGTTTTGATAAGCCCGCAGCTGTTGAAACCATATTACTTTCAGCCACGCCGACATCTACAGAAGCTAGCGGAAATTCTTTTCTAAAATCAGCTACACCTGTTGAACCTGGTAAATCTGAAGTGACAGAAATAACCGGTAAACCTTTTTTAAAACAATTGATCATGGCTTTCGCGATACCTTTTTGGATTTTTTCACCCGTATCAGGAACAGCATTGGCCTTCATTTGTTTTTCAATTTCGTTTAATTCATTAATCCAAGTGTTAAAAATTTCAGGCTGCGTAGAACCTGCGTAAATTTCTTGAACAAACGCTGGCAATTCAGAAGGAGATTTACAAGGAAAGCCATGACCACCGGTTGCTGATTCAGCGGTTTTTTTAGTGCCGATGCCTTTAACTGTTTTAGCCCAGATCGCCACTGGCTGATTTGGATTTTTCTGAGCCAGCGCTACCGCTTCTTCGATTTTTGTTAAACACGCTTGAAGGTCATTACCGTTTTCAAGTTTTAATAATTTCCAACCTAAAGTTTCTAATGAAGCAAAAGTCGGATTCATTGAAAACGCATCTTGATCAATACGACCAGAAAGTTTTGTGTTGTTATCGCTGATGATTAAAACAAACGGAGCTGCTTTACCTTTAGCAGCTAAACCCGCCACAGCGGCCATCGCTTCTTTCGCTTCACCTTCCATTGCAGCGCCATCTGATAACGTACAGATTGTTGTGCGGTTTGTGCCCGCTAACTTTTCAGCTAAAGCTAAACCTTGCGATTGCGGAAACGCCGAGCCTAATGGGCCGTTCGACATGTAAACGCCTTCTGGAAATAAGTGCGCTTCACCGTGGCCCGTTAAGTTAGATTCAATGGAACGGAATTTTTTTAATGAATTTAAATCAAGACCCGCCATTTTGTAGTTCGCTTTTAAAGCGTACAAACCGTTTTCACAGTGGCCGGCATCGTTGATCACATGAAACAAATCAAACCATTCGCGGTTATTTTTTTCAGCTTCGGCAAACACGTAACCATGTAAGGCTGACCAAAGTTCGGCTAAAGCCGCAGGTCCACCGTAGTGCGAAGCTGCTCCGCCTAGAACAGCGTTCATGTCCATTAGGGCAACTAAAGCACGTGTGGCTTTAGGGTCTGCTAACGCTACAGTTTTTCCGTCAGCTAATTTGGCGTCGACAGAAAATTGCGGTTTAGATTTAGAGTGTTTGGCTAAGTGAGTTTTGACTTGTAGAGGCTTAATTTGTGTCATACACCTTTTTTATGTCATCAAAACTATCTATTCAAGAACTCCGCTCACTTCCGAAAATTGACTTGCATCGCCATTTAGATTGCTCAATGAGATGGAGCACTTTGCTTGAAATAGCGACAACTTTGAAGATCGAAATCCCTAAAAACTCAGCGCAGCAGCGTTCGCATTTTTTAGTGACTGAGCCGATGAAGGATTTAAACGCGGTTCTATCTAAGTTTTTAATTGCCCAAAAGGTTTTAGCCTCTGAAGAAATCTTAGAACGTTTGGCTTTTGAGGCCTGCGAAGATGCGTTTAACGACGGCGTTCGTATTTGTGAAATGCGCTACGCACCCACATTTATCGCCGATGGGCATTCAAGTTTAACTTACGAAAAAATTCATCAGGCTTTTGTGCGCGGCTTAAGCCGTGCTAAAAAACAAATGCCAATCGCGACGGGTTTAATTTGTATTTTACAAAGAATTTTACCTTTAGAAAAAGTATCTTCAGTGACTGATTTTGCCATTGAAAACAAAGAAACTTTTTTAGCTCTAGATTTAGCTGACAACGAAATGGGTTCAGAACCCAGAAAGTTTGCCAAAGACTTTGAACGCGCTAAAAAAGCAGGCCTTCATATCACGGTTCACAGTGGTGAAACTCCGGATAAAGAAGCTGGCCAATGGATCAAAGATTCAATTCAAATTCTAGGAGCTGAACGTATCGGTCACGGTATTCAAGCGATCAATCACAAAGATGTGATGCAGTTGTTGATTGAAAAAGATATTCCTTTAGAAGTCTGTCCTTATAGCAATTACCTGACGCAAGCTTTTTCTTCTTACGAGGCCCATCCACTTAAAAAACTTTACGATGCTGGCGTGCCTGTCACTTTAAATTCAGATGACCCTGGAATGTTCGCGTCATTATTAACGGATGACTATCATATTGCCCAGGAGTATCAAGGTTTCGGAATTAAAGAATTCACCCGCTGTAATGAAATCGCTTTTAACAAAAGCTTTATTCCATTAGCTGAGAAAACGGCGGCGTTTAAAGGATAGTTTGTAAAGGATGTCTTATGTCGAAAAGTACTCGCTTAGGTCCGTTTAACGAATTGCTGATTAACGATATCAAATCAAAGCTGGATAAACACAAGTTCGAATACAAAATCGAAATTGATCAAGATCTGGCCAAAAAATACCAAGACGAAATCTCTAGCAAAAATTATCACGAAAGATACCAAACTCCGGTTTCTCCTTTGGGTGAATTTATGTTCATCGAAGTAAACCAAGAATCATTATTTCTAATTAAAAAAAGTCTTTACGATTTAGGTGTTTCGTTCGACGCCGGCGAATATTTAGCTGACAACGAACTTTACTGTCCTGAGTGTGATTTTGTTTCAACCGAAGTTGTTCTTTGTCCAACGCACGGATCACAAATGGTCGATTATTACAAATCGGTGCAGTTAAAAAAGCAAAGCCGCGCGAATGATCCTTCAAACGCTATTTTACGTTATGCTTTGATTGCATTTATTTTATTTGTTGTTACAGTTTTAGCTAAAAAAGGATTCCACTAAATGAGTTTTTATCCAGAGATCGAAGCGTACAAAACCGAAATGTTCAAAGTTTCTGACATCCACACACTTTATGTGGAGCAAGCCGGAAACCCGAATGGAATTCCAGTGGTTTTTGTGCACGGCGGACCTGGCGGTGGTGTTAATGAAGACCACAGAAGATTCTTTGATCCGAAAAAATTTCGTATTGTTTTATTCGACCAACGTGGCGCCGGTAAATCAACACCCGCTGCTGAACTTCGCGAAAATTCAACATGGGATTTAGTTTCTGATTTGGAAAAAATCCGCGAACATTTAAACATCAACAAATGGGTTGTGTTCGGTGGAAGCTGGGGTTCAACTTTAGCGTTAACTTACGCTATTTCTCACCCTGAAAAAGTTCAGCATTTAATTTTACGTGGTATCTTCTTATGCCGCCCTTCAGAGATTCATTGGTTCTACCAGCACGGAGCTTCTGAAATTTACCCTGATGTTTGGGAATCTTATTATAACCATATCCCTGCTGAAGAGCGTGGTGATTTTGTGAAAGCTTATTACAAACGTTTAACTCACGAAAACGCCGATGTACGCTTAGCGGCCGCTAAAGTGTGGAGTAAGTGGGAAGCCGCTACTTCAAAGCTTTTTGTTGATGTGCAAGCCATTGATGATTTCGACGACCCAACGTATGCCCTTCAATTTGCCCGTATCGAGTGCCATTACTTCATAAACAATGCGTTCTTTAATACGAACAATTGGATTTTGGAAAACATTGCAAAAATCAAACATATCCCGTGCGATATCGTACAAGGCCGCTACGATGTGGTTTGCCCTGCAAGAAGCGCTTGGGATCTTCACCGTGCTTGGCCCGAGGCTCAGCTGCAAATTATCCAAGATGCAGGCCACGCCGCTGCTGAACCAGGTATTAAAGCCGCTCTGGTTGCGGCCACGAACCGTATATAATTTTTATAATAAGCAAAGCTTATATCTTCCATAGGTTTTTATGTTGTGACTCTGGTGCCAGAGTGGGTTCTATTCCCTCCAGAACTTAATGAACCTAAGGGGAAGATATGAAAAAACCAATGATGAAACAAGCTACTGCGGTATTGGCTTTAACAGCACTATTCGCATCATGTGCACCACAATCTC
>CAMLRE010000217.1 GCA_946482355.1 uncultured Bdellovibrio sp. | reverse complement strand
CCGCAAAGATATTCGTAATATCGATATCATTACGATCGACGGTGCTACTGCAAAAGACTTCGATGACGCTGTTTATGTCGAAATGACGGCACGCGGGTTTCATCTGATCGTAGCGATCGCCGATGTCAGCCACTACGTAAAACCTGGCACATCCATGGATAAAGACGCTTACGAGCGTGGAACATCAGTTTACTTTCCAAATTTCGTCATTCCGATGTTACCTGAAGCTTTATCAAACGGTTTATGTTCTTTAAATCCTCATGTTCCGCGTTTAGCACTTGTTGCAGATATGCATTTTGATTTTACAGGTGTAATGACTGAGTCTTCTTTTTACGAAGGCGTGATCGAATCTAAAGCGCGTGTCACTTACGGACAAGCGCAAGAAATTATTGATAATCCTGAAGGCGATAGCGAAACACATAAAAAGTTTGCGCACGTGCATGAAAATATCATGCGTTGTGCAGATCTTGCGAAAGTGTTGATGGCTAAACGTTTTAAAGAAGGATCTTTAGATTTAGAAGTTCCTGAAACTGAATTAGTGATTGATGGTTCTGGTGAACCCGTTGACGTGATTAAATCAGAACGTTTATTCGCTCACCGTCTAATTGAAGAGATGATGTTAGCGGCCAATGTGGCTGTCGCCAAAGAATTTGCAAAAAAAGAAATTCCTGCAATTTACAGAACGCATGAACCACCTGATCCTTTAAAAATTGCCATGCTCGAAAAATTCATGAGCAGCTTTGGCGGACACGTTCATTTAGGTGGCGAACGTTTACAGAAAAAATTAACAAAAGCACTTCATGAATTCACGAACGAAGTTCAAGCGCAAGTGATTCACATGTTAACTCTTCGTTCAATGAGCCAAGCTAAATACACTTTAGATAATATTGGTCACTTTGGATTGGGTTTTGATTTTTACACGCATTTTACTTCTCCGATTCGTCGTTATCCGGATTTAATTGTTCACCGTTTATTAAAACAAACCATTGGTGTTCCTGGTTACCGCTTAATGGCTGAAGACGATATCGCAACAGCTGGCACGTGGTTATCAGCCTGTGAGCAACGTTCAGCTAAAGCTGAACGTCAAATTCAAGCTATTAAAAAAGCCCGCTTTATGAAACGTTTAGTGGGCCAAGACTTCGACGGCATGATTTCATCTGTTACGAAGTTCGGTGTATTCGTTTTACTTCGTGAATACAATATCGATGGTTTAATTCGTTTAGATGATTTGGGCATGGATAAATGGGAATTTGACGAAGAAAATCTTCGTTTAGTCGCGAAACGTTCAGGCGCAAGTTATAACCTTGGTGACCGCGTTCGTGTGACAGTGAGTTCTACAGATATTGAAAGTGGCCAAGTTAATTTCTTATTAGAAGGCGCTACTGAATCTAAAGCTACGGGCACGAAAAATAATTCTAAGTATGCTCGTGGTAAAGACGACTTTAAAAAAGGTGGCAAAAAAGACCGCAGATCCGAAAAAGAAGATCGTTTTGTTAAAACAGATAAAAAATTTCCAAGCTTTAAAAAAGAAAAATCTCGTGATGACCGATCGATTAGATCAAGAGAAGAAGACAGACCAGCATTCTCTAAAAAAATGCAGGCTGTGCAAAAACACGAAGAGCGTTTTAAAGTGCCAACACCTGATCGCGATGAAAAACCACGCGCTTCGGGCCCGCAGGAAATTCGTCCAAGATACGCGTCTTTATCTGACTATTTAGATCAAATGGCAAAAAAAGGAAGTAAGAAAGATGACAACCACTCATCACACAAGAAGGACGGACAGTCCAAAGAGAAGTCTGGCCATAAGTTCTCTTCAAATAGGAAAGACTCTAAAAAACGTGACTCGTCTTCGAACGATTCTAGGGGTGTTCGCAAAGCACGGCCTTCGAAATCTGGTAGAAAGACTAAATCTAGATAGTTTTCTTACTTCAAGCAGTAAACCCTCTGAGGAAAAGGAATTATTAACGATTCCTCAGCGCCTTCGTTTAAGTTTTGAAGAGTTAGGGCCTACGTTTGTTAAATTCGGTCAGTTGTTAGCAACTCGTCCCGATTTAGTTCCCGATGAATATATTCAAGAAATGTCTTTACTTCACGATCAGGTGCAAGAGTTAGATTTTGCGACGATTGAAAGCGTATTAATTGAAGAATTTGGGTCGCACTGGAGAAGCAAGTTCCAATCTTTCGATGAAAAACCGATTGGTGCCGCAAGTATCGCACAAGTTCACAAAGCGGTGATGATCAATGGCGATCATGTGGTTTTAAAAATCCAACGCCCTGGCATCGTTCAAAAAATTAATGACGATTTAAATGTTCTTTATTTTATCGCTGAGCTTTTAGAAAAATATATTCCTGAAACACGCGCTTTTAATCCAGTCGGTATGGTGGATGAGTACTTCAGAACTTTAGAGCTTGAAACCAACTTCGTTGTTGAAGGTAATAATATTCGCCGTATGAAAGAAAACTTTAAAGATGATACCAACATGGTTATTCCTAAAGTTTATTTCGAATTAACAACAGAGCGTGTGCTTGTGATGGAAGAACTTAAAGGTAAACCCTTAAGCAAAGTCGATAGCTTGCACGCCATGGGAATTGATCCTGACGATATCGTGAAAAAAGGCTTAAAAGCTTATTTAAAAATGGTTTTCGTGGATGGATTTTTTCACGGAGACCTTCACGCCGGAAATTTCTTTATCATGCCAGAAAATAAAATTGGCTTGATTGATTTCGGTGTTGTGGGCCGTTTAAATTCAAAAACTCAGGCCGCGATCGTAAATATGTTATTAGCGCTATCGAAAGAAGATTACACGCGCTTAGCTTATGAATACGTTGATTTAGCTCCGTTTTCAGAGAGTGTGAATGTCGATCTCTTCGCTAAAGATCTGCAGGCCGTGATTGCACCCTATTACGGTTTGACCCTTAAAAATGTAAACTCTGGAAAAATTTTGATGGCTTCTGCGGGAGTTGCTGCTTCTCAAGGACTTATCGTACCGACTGAAATGATGTTGTTTTTCAAATCCATCATTTCAATTGAAGGATTGGGCGCAAAAATTTCAAAAGATTTTGATTTCTTAGCGTTCACTCTTTCACAAGTGGGCGAAGTCGCGCAAAGTTTTTTCCAGCCGGTAAAAATGGCCAACGAAGCCAGCCTTCTGTTCCGTGAATCGAAAAATTTCTTAAGCGCTTTACCAAGACAGTTAAAT
Source organism: uncultured Bdellovibrio sp. (assembly GCA_946482355.1). The sequence goes on along the minus strand of CAMLRE010000217.1, from coordinate 1,535 downwards.
TTACTTTTCAGAAGAATGAATTCACCGGATTATCACACGAAAATCCAAATAGATGGTTTACCGAACTTACAAAAAACCATTTCAAATTCATTTCATTTATTGTTTTTAGGTTTAATTATTGGGGCTTTAATTCTAGCAAGCTCTTTGATTTACGCTTTATCTGGAAGTATTCCGAACCTTTGGATTGTCTATGGCATTCCGGGATTTAGTTTAATCGGCTATATCCTAGCGGGCTTTACAGGATTGATCGCGTTTTATAACTACATTATGAAAGATTAGGTCTCAAAAATGCAAAAGCTGCTAAGCGAACAGCCTAACAGCTTTTAGTGATGCCGAACTTTCGGAAAGGAGGTCCGACATGCGTAAACCAAACTATTTACTTTATCGGCGCCTCATCACTCTAACTAAAGAAATTATCAGATTAATTATGATGATCCTTGTGGTTATCGTAATGATTAAAAGTATTTAGAGATCTATCATTCTGTACGTTAATTCCTAGATTTTGATTTACAATCAAGACCAAGGTAGGGACTTTAAATTCCCGGAAGCAAACTCACAAGGATAAAGCCGTTAGGTTTGTTCACCTATTTAGCGCCAGTAGTGGCACATATAGCCGTTAGGATTTTTTTGCAAATAATCTTGATGATATTCTTCCGCACTCCAGAATTTTTTAAGTAACGTGATTTCAGTCACTATCGGATTTTTCCAAAAACCAGAAGCTTCTACTTCTTTTGTGACTTCTTCTGCGATTTTCTTTTGTTCGTCAGAAACGTAGAAAATCGCTGAACGGTACTGAGTTCCGATATCACCTTCTTGGCGATTTAGAGTTGTTGGGTCATGTAATTTATAAAACGCACGAATTAAATCAGCATAAGAAAGTTTATTCGGATCAAAAGTGATTTTCACCGCTTCAGCATGGCCCGTTGTTCCTGTTTTAACTAACGTATAAACCGGGTTTTCGCCATTACCATTACAGTAACCAACTTCGGTATCAATCACGCCATCCATTTTACGAAGTAATTCTTCAACACCCCAAAAACATCCGGCCGCAATCACGGCAATTTCTTTGTTAGCCACTAGCGACCTCCCGCCATTAAGCACATTAATTCAAACATCGTATCAACCGCCGCAAGGCCTGTGATTTGTGAGCTATCAAATGGAGGTGACACCTCAACGATGTCAGCACCGACTAAGTTCTCAATTTGCAGAGCGCGTAGGATCTGTTGCGTTTCGTAAGTGGTTAGCCCCCCTGGCACCGGAGTTCCAGTTCCAGGAGCATAAGCTGGATCTAAACAATCAATATCAAAACTGATGTATGTAGGACCTTTAAATTTAGGAAGTGATTTTAAAACTTCAGGTAACGGACGCTGTTTAATATCATCGACTGTTAAAACTTTGATTTTATGTTTTTTAATAAAATCTAAATCATCAACCGCAGCTAATGGCCCACGAATACCAATCTGTAACATGCCTTTTGTATTTACTAAGCCTTCTTCAACCGCATGACGGGCAAAAGCGCCGTGATGGTATTCCTG
>CAMLRE010000216.1 GCA_946482355.1 uncultured Bdellovibrio sp. | reverse complement strand
ATGACCTGATTCGACGAATTTTGCGCCAAATCTTTTTGCGTAAAATAGTATTTATAATTGCCGTCAGCATTCTGAGTCAGACCGTTAAATGAAAAAGTTCCGCCACTGCAGGCTGTAGTTGCAGTATGGCTTCCTGAAATTGTGACTGTAGTATTGCTTTCGCATTGCCCGGTAATATTGATTGATGAGCTTCCAGAAATATAGGGGTTTGCTAACGGACTTGTAATCACAACTGCCGAAGGAGCGATATTATCCAAAACCCAAGCCACATTAACTTTTCCTGAAGCACCCAGTGCATTTTCTTGGTTAACATCTAAAAAATAATTTCCGCTTAAAGTTTTTGAAACAGTAAAACTATATCGGTACGACGAACACGCCACACTTTGTGTGTCATCGCCAGTCAGTTTAACTGTGGCTCCGTTTTTACAGGCTCCTGAAATTGTCAGATTACCATTTGTTAATGCATTTAAAGAAATCGGAGTTGTTACCGTCGGCTTACCTGGCGCTGAAATAGACGGCGATGTCGAAGATTCTTCTTCGACGCCAATCTTTTTGCTGCAACCACTGAAAATAAAAACGGCCAGCGTTATAATGTAAAACACGTGCTTTAAACGCATAACTTATTATAACAGTTATCGGAAAAACAGAGTGAATTGATGAACAATTTGACTATAAATGTTCATTTTTGAGAGTGTCTCAAAATGAAATTCTCAGAGTGAATTATTTTGCATTTTACGATGTTTTTATATGAATCAAAAACAATAATTAATATAAAAAATATTTTTTCTATTCAGTAAGACCGGCATTAATTTTTGCAATAAGATCATCTAAACTTAAACGTTCGAGCATGACTCCGTTAACAAAAAAGCTTGGAGTACCTTTAACGCCTGCTTGCTTACCTTCGGTTTGATCTTTAAGAAGAATTTCGTCGGTCGCTGGATCTTCTAGGTCTTTTAGAAATTGGGCTTTATCTAAGCCTTTGATAGAAGTCACAATCTTTACGATGTCATCTTTAGTTGAAACCTGCTTTTCACCCCACTGGTGTTGCGTTTCAAATAATAACGTCATCGCTTCTAAAAACAGATTCTGCTTGCGGGCCGCTTCGAGTGCCGCCACGGCATTTCTTGAATTTTGATGATACGGCATATAGCGAAAAACCCAACGAACTTTACCATCGTAGTATTTCATTTCTTTTTTGATTTGCGGGGCAACGGCAGCGCATGATTCGCACTCAGGATCAAAAAATTCAACCACTGTCACTTTCGCATCTACCGGGCCGTAAGAAAAACTATGGCTTGTAACTAAGTTTGTAATTAACGGAAATGCCGGAGTTTGCATTTTTACTTGTGGATTTATGTTTTCTTTTAAAGCGAATTGGTAAACAGCAAAGCTTAAAGCAATGACAATTAATAATGTACCGAATAAATATTTAATTTCTTTTTTCATCTGACATTCCTTTAAGACTTAATACCGCTATACCTAAAAATCCCAACAGTGACATCACCGGAATACTTAACACGCCAAAAAGCTCAAACTGTTTTGTTTTACAGCTTAGGTCTTCAGTGCACACGGTAATCACTTCACCGATAATGTTGTGATAAATCAACGAATGATATCCGGCAATGATGAATCCGAAGACACTTAAAACTAATGCGTACTTAGAAACATTCTTATCTTGAATGAGAATTCCTGTGGGAATAACCACCGCCGCTGAATACATAAATACTCTTTGATACCAGCACAGCGAACATGGTGGGTATTTTAATAATTCGCTAAAAATTAAACTAGTGGCTGTTGCAAAAAGCGCAATCCCCCAAGCTAAATACATCGAAATTTTATGTTGCACCGATAATTACCGTATAAAAAAATCTACTTTACGTAGATTTTTCCACCTTCCATTAAGTTCATACCGCAACCAAAACGCACTTCGCCTTTTTGAAGTTTTCCGATATGTACGATAACTGTTTTATTTAACGGAAGCTTCGTATTGATCTTTTTATCTGGAACAACGATTTCTGTCGCACAAGTGGCATCAGATGTACGGGTAATTTTTAATGTTAAATCTGTACCCGGAGCTACGTTAATAGCATTTGGTTGATAGCCTTCTTCGGTAACCTTAAGTTCGACCGTTTCTTTGCCTGCAAAAGCTACAGCTGATAAAAACACGCTGAATAGAATAAGACCTAAATTTTTCATAATTAACCTCTTGTTACTACTATGATTGCCAAGGTCTATTTGTGACAAGAATTTTCGAAAATTTTAGAAATAGGGCTATTTTCGTAAAATAGCTCTACCCGCTGCTCGCGACTAACGGTAAGCCAGAATTTAAGACGTGGTCAAAGATCTTTTGGCGGTAATTTACTTCCCAGAGATCGATCAAATGTTGCCATTCGTTACGTTTTTGCCATAACTGCAAGGTTTGAAATTCAAAATCACCCGTTAAAAACGGATGGGCAGCTATCGTTAGCGCATTTTTTGCTTTGGCTTCGTACAGAATTTCTTCAATACCCAAATCTGGATCAATAAAGTCGGTAGTACCCAAAATTAAAATGTGGGCGCCGCGCTGATGAAAAAAAGAATTTTTTGTGATTTCAAAACCAGGTACTAACAACATACCGTACTGTTTTTGCGCCCGTTCTTTTTCACGCAACAGGGTTTCTATATAATACGGAAATTTTTCTTCGGTTAAACTCAGTTTTAATCTGCGGCTGACATGCCCGATCACTCCACCGCGTTCGCACAGATGATCCGTAATAGCTATAGCCCCGTAATTTTTTTGGCCGTAAAGATCTACGATTTCGGCCACCGACAATTGACCATCGCTAAATTGACTATGAATATGTAAGTCAGTCTTTAAGGGTTTCATTCTTACTAAAACCCTACGATAATTTTAACAAATTGTGATTTTAAGATTTCGTTAGTGGTCTGGTGTTAACAAAAAACTGACAATCATTAACCGCCTAAAGTAATGTCTTGCGAAGAATACCATTCTAAGGCTTCTTCTAAATCGCGCGGCTCTAGGTCAGGCCAATATTTATCAAGTACAAAAAAATCCGAATAAACCGTTTGCAAGGGTAACATGCCGCTTAGTCTGCGGCGTCCACCCCAGCGCACGACCAGATCAACACGAGGAATCTCTGCAGAGCAAATTGTTTCGAGCAAGTCTTTACGGCGTCCACCTTGAGCATGTACGTTTTTGCTTAGATCCCAATGCCAATCATAGTTCACCAGAAAATTAACCTTTATTAAATTTTTTCCCGCAGGTTGACGAACCAGATAACTTTTTAATTCCTCAGGAAACTGGGGCGATTCGCTATTACCGACAACCAGGATTGCCGCATCTTTATCATGCATTTTTGCAACGGCATCAACGCAGGCCTGGCGAAATGCTGCGGTTTCTTCTGCGGGGCGTTTGGTGTTATCGTTCGTAAACCCGTAAAAAGTAATTTCTTTTATTCCTAAAGATACACACTGTTCATACAAAGCCACACCTGGGTCTAACCCATGTTCGTAGCCTTGCGATTTTTTCAAACCCTGTGATAAAGCCCAGCGGCGATTACCATCAGGAATAATGGCAATATGATTGGGAATACGAATTTTTTTAGACATGGGACAAAACTCCTCGTTTGCATTTAGAGTAAGTTTCAGTGCAAATTTCTGGACTTAAATCACCTTAAATTAAATCGCTCTATATCATGCCAAAGAGTTCGGCTAGAATTAAATACCAGGAGTTATTTATGAAATTAATTATTCTGTGGGCTATTGCTTTATCTGCTTCAACAACATTTGCAAAAGACAACAAATCACGCAAACCAGCCAGCGCTGCTGGCGCCTGCGAAACTCAAGCCGGTGAAGCTGTCGCTGCAGCCGTCAGAGCTTTAGGCCAAGACGTTACTATTGAATCTGTAAGAACTGATTTTATTAAATCTAATCACGAAACTTATAAAGTTAAGCTTAAAGGTAATGGCTTTTCTTCAGCTGAAACAAACAAGGTAATCACTGTTAAACTTTGGGATATGGGCGATGGTTGTGGTCTAGATTCTATCGAAATGCCGATGGAGCTTAAACGCGACAAAAACGATTAATGCTAGTGTGAATTCATTTTCATTGCGCTCCACTGTACAAAAATCTTACTGGCCCACGGATCATCACCGTACACGTCGTCAAAATCAGAAGGTAAAAAGTTTTTTGTAGCGGCAAATCCTAAACCCAATTCGTGTTCGTTTAATTTCCATTTATGCGTATATCCTAAAGTAAGCGCCGTTATGTATTGAGGATCTAGCGGGTCTACCGCCGAAAAACCCAACTGCGCCGGAGCTCGCTCTAAAACTTCGAGTCTTCCCCAGTAATTATGTGGGCTATCACTCGCGTGAATTAGAAATTCATCTAAGAACGATCTTAAAGCTGAGATATGATCTAAGCCATTGACTAAACCAAAAATAAAAGTGTTATTAAATTTTATTTCTGAAAAAATATCGTGTTCACTGTAATACGAAGCTGAATAGCGGTTGATATGATCTAGGTCAGTGTCATGTTCTTCAGGATCTTTAACATAGCTTGCTGAAATCATTGCCGATGATTGTTCGCTAAAGTCGTAAATAATTCTTCCGGCGTAAGAATTTAATTCACCCATCGGTATATCCGTGTCGGTTGGTGAAGGTTCGCGACCATGAAAAACTGAAGCTTCATAGGTTACACGGTCTATCTTTAGCGCCGCTCCTAAGACTGTGCTCGTGA
>CAMLRE010000215.1 GCA_946482355.1 uncultured Bdellovibrio sp. | reverse complement strand
TACAAGTGCCTGCGGGATTTAAAATCGTAAATTTAAAATTTACATTTGAAGCTTCAAGCGGAAGACCATCTGGTTTAATAATTTTTGCTTGATATGTGGTTACGCCGGGATTAGCAAAGACCGCCACCGTGTTCACAAACAGAAACACGAATAAAATTAAACTGATTAAATTCAGCTTTTTAATTGGGCCGACGCGGAAGTTTTTCACTCTTAACTTGTCGGAATTATTGACAGAATAGTTGAACTTTTCGTGACCTAAAAGCTGATATAAATGACCTAATAAACAAAAAAAGCCACTACAGACTAGACCGCAGTGGCTTACAATAAACTAAAAAAATGTCTCAAATTAAGAAAATTACTTAATGTTCGTAGGATTTGCGTTACCCGCAAACTCTGCACGACAGAAACTTGCATTTCTTGGTAACGTCATTTTTGTGAATGACTTATTTGATTTTGGCGATAATAAAACCGCATCGATTCCTGAATCATCAGCGATTTTTTCAAAGTTTTTATCGAAGTATTGATAGTTCCATTGACCCTGCACTAATGTTTGCGAAGTATTTGGATTATTCACCGTTACTGTTACATGAGATTGATCTGCCGGAATTTTACAAACTGCCGTTAGATTTTTTTGATCAAGTGTAAAAGCTGATGTTCCTGTGTTTTGCACGAACAAATCTTGTTTCACTTTGTGGGTTTGTGTTTCAGCTTTTGAGTAAGCTTGTTCGTAAACTGGTCTTAAAGAAGACCACTTCGCTTCACAACCTGCAAAGTTAGCTTCGAAGGCGCGGCCCGATAATTCTGAACCGTGTTTGTTACCGATTTTTTCAGCGCGGCCATTTGAGCAGAACGCATTTTTAAATGTGTTCTCCATTGTGTTCTTAAGAGATGTATAAGAAGACATTGTCATGCAGGCACCGATTTTTTTCTCGACATCAGATTTTGACATACCCGCTTCTACCGAAGTTTGAGTTAATTTTACGATTTCACCGGCTTGGCAAATTTGGTTTTTCTTTTCTTCATAACCTGCACGATAGTCAGCTTGGTATTGGCTTTTTGAAAATTCAGCACCTTCACAAGAATCCGCTGATTTTAAACCTGGCATATTGATGTTACCGTTTGCCGCATCTTGCGCACCTTGGTTTTTGGCTGCATTTGAATTGCAAGTTAATTTTTGAATCATGGCGCACGAGCCAGTCATCATCAGAGCAGAAACTAATACAGAAATCTTAATTGATGTTTTCATGAAAGAAATTCTCCTAATGAATTTAATTGAGCCTGCGATTTTTAAGCTTTGCAATCTCGTAGCGCGTAAAGCCTAAAATAAAAGCAAGTCTACGCCAAGCTTCGCTTTTTATTGTTATGTCGTTGACGGCAAAACCACTCCGGTACGACAATCTTTGACTATGTCGAAATCAAATCCCAACAACAGTTTTATGCACATCTTGGTAAATATTATTTTACCGGTCTATATTCTTAATAAGGGATCTAAATGGGGACTAACACCAACAAGCGCTTTATTTATCGCACTAGCTTTACCTTTATGTTCAGGCGTTTGGTCGATTTATAAAAACAAAAAAATGGATTTCATTTCGCTTTTAGGTCTTCTGAATATTTTAATTTCAGGAACTTTATCATTAATGGCCTTGGGTGGAATTTGGTTCGCGATCAAAGAAGCGTTATTCCCGTTATTAATCGGCGTCTTCGTCCTAGTTTCAAGCTTTGGAAAATCACCGTTTTTTGAGTCACTCTTCTTAAACCCAGCCGCTTTTGACGTAGATAAAATCCAACAAAAGATCACTGAAACAAATAAAGAAAATGATTTCAGACACCTTATGAAAAAATCAACACAGTTATTATCGCTGTCATTTTTAATGAGCGCTTTCTTAAATTTTTTCTTAGCGCTAAAGATCTTCACACCATTATCAGAATCATTAACAACAGAACAAAAACAAGATCTATTAAACCAACAATTAGGTCAAATGACGATGTACTCACTACTAGTCATTTTAATTCCTTCAATCATCTTCTTAGGAGCAATCCTATTCTACACTTTCAAAAAGATGACAGCCCTAACAGGCCTATCAACAAACGACTTATTCATCCAAGAAAAACCAGCAACTCCAAAAGCCTAATTGAATCAGCTTCCAACTAAATTCCAATTCCCGATGAGAGCACAAAGGAGCGCGAAGGCGCTCCCTTTAGAATAAGGTCTGCCGGAGGCAGATCAAAACAGGAGATCCCGCCACACAGAGCGGAAATTCTACGAAAATCTAAAAATCCCACCCACCCTCAGGCGGAGGCGGCGGAGGAGGAGGCGGGATCGGCGCGTCGCCGAAACCTGAATCGAATGTTCCCGGTGCATTACCAAAATCCGTTGGTGGAGGTGGTGGCGGGAAATCCTCAAAACTATCCTGCGGAACTGCATTGAAATCTGCTGGCGGAGGTGGCGGAAAATCGTTGTAATCGTTTTGAAATCCACCGCCCGGGTTGTATCCACCACCCGAAGAGCCAGAGCTGCCTCCCCCGAATGAAGATCCACCTTTTGAAGTCCATTTGTTGCGACCGCGTTTACGTAAATCATAACGAGGGCGATTGTTGTAAATACCTAACTCTTCTTCTTCAGAAGTTACGTTTTGCGGAGAAAACTGAGCGATAATATTTTTCTTAATAGCGATATGTTGTTTACGGCCTTCTTCAACCACACGTTGCGCGCGTTGTTTTTCTTGAATATCGTTTTCATACTCGGGCGAAGCTTCTTGAGCCATACCTTGCGCATCGATCACTGAAGGGCGCGGTTTAGTTCTTGTTTTTTTATATTCAAAAACAGCTTTTTCGCGGGTTAAATCCCATTGCTCTTGTTCTTCAAGCCAAAGTGATAAACCTTTATTTTGTTCTTTTTCAGATTTTTTCTTTTCGTCTTCAAATTCTTTGAAGGCTTTACGGCGATTGGCTTCGTGCTGTAGATCTTCTTTTAAACGATCAGCTAAATCCTGATCGTAAGCGAAGCATTTAAATGAAATAAGAAGTAAGAGTAAATATCTCACACCTCTTTTATCTCATAAATCCGCAAACTTGGCGTCATTTCAAAGCGAAAATCAGCCTTATTCCCGACTTTTGTCTTTATCTTATTACGGTTTTAAAGTAAGTTTTTGGCACCTTTAAAAAAGAGAAAGGCATGTTATGGAGATTCTTCAACAATTAGGTTTATTCTTCGGACAAACACTGATTATCGTTTTAGCGATTGTCGCGGTGATTTTAACGATCGCAGCGGCCGCGGTAAAAAGCAAAGCTTCAAAAACTTTTGAAGTCGAAATCATCAACGACAAAATCGAAGATCAAAAAGAGGCTTTAAACTCAATCATCTTAAGCGATGATGAATTTAAAAAAGAAAAAAAGCGTCTTAAAAAAGAAGCCAAAGAAGAAGATAAAAATCCAAAAAAATTCAGTTACTTATTAGACTTCCTTAAGGGTGACGTTGAAGCTTCTTCAGTGGATCACTTAAAAGAAGAAATTAATGCGGTTCTTGCCGTTGCTCAAAAAGGCGACGAAGTTATTTTACGCATTGAAAGCCCGGGCGGTGTGGTTCATGGTTACGGCTTAGCGGCAGCTCAAATTTTACGCCTTCGCGAAGCAGGTCTTCAAGTGACAGTTTGCGTGGATAAAGTGGCAGCCAGTGGCGGCTATCTTATGTCATGTGTAGCTCACCAAATTATCGCTTCACCTTTTGCGATCATCGGTTCTATTGGCGTTGTGGCTCAGGTTCCGAACTTTAACCGTTTGCTTAAAAAACATGATGTTGAATACAAAGAATACACAGCTGGCGATTTCAAACGCACCGTCAGTATTTTTGGTGAAATCACAGAAAAAGGCGAAGCAAAATTTCGCGAACAGCTTGAGATCACTCACCTTTTATTTAAAGGCTTTGTCGGAAAATTCCGTCCGCAATTAAACATGGATAAAGTGGCCACCGGTGAATACTGGTACGGTCAAACTGCTCTAGAATTAAACCTCATCGACAAAATTCAAACCAGTGATGATTACATCTTAAACAAAACAAAAACTCACAAAGTTTTAAGAGTGTCTTGCGAGAAAAAACCGACCCTGTCAGACAAGCTATCAGATGCTTTAAGTAAAAGTGTTTCCTTAACAATCGACAAACTGGTGAGCCAGTTATCGATAAAAAAGCAAAACCTAGAGACACGCGCTTAATCGGCGAAACAACCAATATTGCTGCGCATCAACGCGATGCCAGCTTTATTTATAACTAGAGTTCAGGTACTAAATGCACAATGAAAAAGTCCCCCTATGGGACTGCCGACTTTTTCAGCTTGCTTAACAATGAGGGAATGAAGCATTGGAACCCGTTTTAAAAGTTCGCGATTTAGAAACTACATTTTATTTAAAAACTGGGCCGTTCCGCGCAGTTAACCGTATCTCTTATGACATCGGCCGTGGCGAAACTTTAGGTATCGTCGGCGAATCTGGTTGCGGAAAATCAGTCACATCATTTTCATTAATGCAGTTAGTAGCAACACCTGGAAAAATCACTCACGGTTCAGCTCTTTTAACGGCTCCAAATTTAGGTACCGTTGATCTTGTAAAACAAACCCCAGCGCAAATGGAAAACATTCGCGGCGGAAAAATGGCGATGATTTTCCAAGAGCCAATGACAGCACTTAATCCGGTATTAACTATCGGTTACCAAATGGATGAACAAATCCAAAAGCACTTAAAATTAAATGCTAAAGATTC
>CAMLRE010000214.1 GCA_946482355.1 uncultured Bdellovibrio sp. | reverse complement strand
CCCGACGCATTACCCACAAAAATGAAACCAGGATTTAATGAATCTGTTAAAGCATTAATCCAATTTGTGGCGATCACTGATGACGTAGATCCTGTAGCCACAGCTAATACTTGACCAATATTCGGAGCCACAGCGTTGTTCGGCAATACGATATCGTAACTGGCAACACCGATTGGCGTTGTTAAACCGATATAACCACCGACTGTTCCATCCTGCACACGTAAGTTACGTTGTACAGTCATATCTTGAACTGTTGTGATGTTATTTGCAGTAAAGTTACCGTTAGCATCACGTTTTACGATTGTTCCGCTCGAATTTAAATGCGTAGCTGCAATTGTATCTGATACCGATTGAGAAATTTGCGCGGCAGTTTTACCACCAACCGTTTGAACAACAGTACTATCTAATGTTCCTGAAACATCGCCACCTAACGAACCCATCGCTGCAACAACGTTAGCACTCGTTACCGAAATCGTACCCGCTGTTACCGTAATATTAGAGCCGATTTGCACGATACCTTTTGTGACATTCGTGGCATCAGCGTAAGTCGACATCGTGGCTGAAGTAATTCTTCCCCATTCATCAACAACAAAATTCGGAATTAATGTATTTGAACCATAAGCTCCTGAAGAAACGCCGCTAAACGCTAAGCTGAACACAGGATTTGAAGCACCACCAGTTAATAAGATCGGTGCTACAGCAGAAACAGAATTCACCGGCACATAACCTAAACCAGCAACCACATCTGCATTTGTTAATTGTGAACCTGATGTTACACGGCCTTTGCCATCAACTGTGACTTTCGTGTACTGCGCTCCAGAAGTCACCGCAGCACCCATTGAAATTAATTGCAAATCACCAGTGTTTGACATTGTCGCATCACCAGTCATTGTCACCGGAGTCGCAGTACCTGAAGCATTACCTACGAACATTTGTCCACTTGGCAACACGTCAGTTAATGCTGTAATCCAAGTCGTAGCAATCACCGCTGAAGTTGAACCTGTTGCTACGGCCAATACCTGACCGATGTTAGGCGCAACAGCATTATTCGGTAAAACGATATCATAACTTGGAGTCGCAATCGGCGTTGTAATACCGATGTAATTTGCCATACCGTTTTGCACACGTAAGTTACGTTGCACAGTCATATCCTGAACTGTCGTGATATTGTTCGCGGTAAAATTACCGCTGGCATCACGCATAACTAACGTGGCACTTGAATTTGCCGACGATGCTGTTTTACAAGTCCAAGTAGTTCCGTTAAAAAATGGAACTTCATCTGATGCACACACAGTACTTGTTAACGCTGAACCGCTGGCATCAACAGCTACAAAACCACTGCCACTTAAAGAACTTGCACCCGTACCACCACGAGCAATCGGAAATGTTCCCGTCGTAATTTTAGAAGTATCTAAATCTGGAATATCAGAAGCACTTAAAGTAGTACCGCTTGTAATAATACCTTTGGCATCAACGGTCACTTTTGTGTACGTACCGGCAGATACACCGCTATTTTGTAAACCGATGATCGGCGTTTGCGAAGTTCCGCCTAAAGTTAACGGTGTTGTTACCGTCACTGAAGCCACTTTATTATTAAAATTTAAAAAATCTGTCGCTGCTAGATAACCATCTACCGTCGTCGATGCACGCGTGATTGAAATCGTTGGTGTTTGGCCACCTGTTGATGCTAACGGTGCTGTGGCCGAAACGTTAGTCACGTTACCTGTCGTTGGAGAAATCCAAGACGTGTTACCTGAAGCATCTGTCGCAAGAACAAATCCGCTGACTGGCATTGTTGAAGGTAATGTTAATACATAACTTACTGCTAAAGCAGCTGGAGCATTCACCGTTACAGACTGCGTGTTGCCTGCATTATAAAGTAATAAATTTCTAATTGAAGTATTTGTCGCTGATAATGAATTTACCGACACGTTACCAGAGCCATCGCGTTTAACGATTGTACTTGCCGTATTGGCTGAAGTAGCTGCCTGCGTGTCAGATACGCTTTGTGAAATTTGAGCTGAAGTTTTTCCACCCACTGTTGAAACAACCGTAGCTGAAACTGTTCCTGTTACATCACCTAATAATGGCGTTGTTGTTTGAAATGCATTAACGATACGTGGATCATTACCCGCAGCCACTGTATTTGCTGTCGTACCCACGTTAAGAGTTAACATGGCATCAACTGTCGGGTTATTTGATGGCGGAGCGCCTGTTACACCAAGGTAAGAATTCGCCGATGTGATCGACTGCACTGTACCTTTACTGCCTTGGCGAGAAATCCAATTTGTACCTGTGAAATATAAAACCTCACCACCAACAAAAGTTGAACTCACTGTCGTCAAAGGTTGACCAAAAATCTTACTAACTACCGTAGCTGATTGTACACCCGTCACTTCACCTTGTAGCGCACCAGAAAAATTAGCTACAGTTCCTTGTGAAGTGACATAGTAAGAACTTTGACCTTTAACGACGTTATCTAACTCTTCGTATAAAGGACGTGTCATCGCAGGAACCGCATACGGAACCGGAACACCGAAACCATTGATTTCAACAACCCTTAATAAGCTAGAAGCTCCAAAGCCACCAATAGTTCCGGCATTTAAGGCTTCGATGGCTAATGGTACATAGTTAATCGCTTGTGAAGGAAGTGGTTCGTAAGCTGATCCACCTGGCGGAACGAAATACACATTTAATCTACGCGAATTCGCCGTACCTGGAACCGTACCACCGTTAATACAATTAATAGTTCTTGTTGGATCAGTAATGAAAATATCTGCAAACGGATTTAATAGTGCTGCTGGTAAAGTCGAGCTTCCACCGTTAACTGTTAATGTGAAATTACCATCAGCCGCTGTTAAATTTTGCGTTTGTGTTTCTTGATAAAGCACACACGTCGGAACATCTGGATGCACAACTTGCATTAAGAACTGAACTGACCCACTGACTGGAGCATTTGAGTTAGCTGTATCTAAGATGCGACCATGATAAGTTAATTGAGGTCCGAACGCCTGCGCATTTGCGATGAATGGTGATAACAACAATAAGAGGGCCATTAGGCGGTTCAGACATTTAATCATGGAGATTCTCCATACATTAAACCCTGACCATTCAAGTACACTCTATACCTTGAAGACCCGGTAGGAACTGAAGTGCGTTCTAAAGGACTCGCCAAAGAAGCTTGCGTGAAATATCTGTTTGAATCGGTACAAAACTCAAATAACGGAGAAAGTGGAACGTTACCACCACCCGTACAAGTTGCCGTATGTACAGCTGGTGGTTTAAATTCCTGTTGGCTGCTGGCTACAAATTCGCGAACTTTAAATTGATAACGATCTTGTGTTCTGACAAACACATGCTGCGTCTCTTCAAGCGGCACTGTCGGGTTTTTATTATTAAAACCATTTCGTGCCGTAATATAAATTTCGTAAATCGTACTGTCTTCTAAAATATGATCAGGCCCTGTGATCCAAACAGGACTTCTTACCCCAGCAATTTCAATGAATGTACCTTGCGAAGTTGATGGTGAAGCTTGGTAAACCGGCATGATGCCATTAAACGAAGAAGGTTGTAAATTTTGATCAGCAATTTTTTTGTAATATAAAGTGTATCTTGCTGAGCTGCCATCCATGTAATCAGCTTTTGTCCAATTCACTAATATAGATTTTCTTAAACCTTCTGTGCTCGTGATTCTAAATGGACCTGGCTTTTCAACACGGCGAACAGTTAATAAAAAACTTGTACTGACTGTTGACCAGTAATCAAAAAGATCAACCGAGATGGTAATTTGTTTTGAAGCTGTGACTGAACTTGAACGAATCGTTAATAAGCAGTTCGGATAAGTTCCCGACACTGACATATTTTTTGGATCAACAACTGTGCGATCAGACGAACGAGCCGCTACGTTGATTGCACTACAGAATAAAAACGTATCTGGATCTGAAATTTGAAATGGCAGACTGACAACATCATTCTCATCCATTTCAAGATCCGCCATTGGACTAATTGTCGGAGGAGCAGATTCAGTGCGAAGACCTGGATTATATCCCGAATCGATTTCAGAATTTTTTCCACCAAGTAAATTAAAATTACAACCGGATAAAAAGAGTATTTGCACTAGAAAAAATAATGAGACAACAAACGCAAGTAAGTTGCGCCCGAAATTGTGAAATAAAAATGAAATAAATTTCATTTTTTTCAAATCATTCGTCTCCTGTTACGTGCCACAAATCGCGCTTCCTTAAATATTACCATGACTTAGCTCACCGTAATTTTTTAAAAGCATAAAACCTGTCTGTAATTGCACCTACTATCATTTTGTCCTGTTTAGAGACATGCACACAACAGGACTAGACATGTTTTGGACTTTCGGTTTAGGCGTTTCAGTGAAGAAGTTGTTAAAGAAATTTGTAAATAATTTTTGTTAAGATTCTTTGTTACGATCTTTACACAACTTATTTGTCAGCCTTGATAGTGGCCTCTGACCAGTCTTTTAACTTCCACGAGTATGTGAAAAGCAAAGCTAACTCTTTTGCGTTTTGTGTTTCGATTGAGGTGTCTTGTGAAGCCATTGCGTAGCGAAGAGTTCCTTTTAAATACTCTTCAATACGGTCGTGAGTGACTGAGAACTCAATACTTTGACCTGAGCCTGCACTCACGTCGATATTACTGACCTTAGTCGGAGCCAGCGTGAAGTATTTTAATTCAGTATCAAATCTGAATTTACCCGCCTGATGAATCATATAACTCACGTCAACGAACAAAGAAGAAACGTTA
>CAMLRE010000213.1 GCA_946482355.1 uncultured Bdellovibrio sp. | reverse complement strand
TACCTTTATGAGCGCGGGCTAAACCCTGCACCAGTGAAAGCCCAATACCCCAGCCTTTTTGTTTACTGGCTTTAGCAAATTCAGTTCTTTGATACTGATGAAAAAGAAGTTTTTGATCTTCAGCAGAGATTGGGTTTCCTAAGTTATGAACGCTGATCTCTATCCAGTCGCTATCGCGCTTTATGCCAATAGTAATAGAGGTATCTTCTGAACCGTATTTAATGGCGTTGCTGGCTAAGATTTCAATTAAACGGTGTACGGCCATATTATCCCAGAACACGCTGATTTGGCCTGCAGAATTTTGCACGACAAATCTTTTTCCATACAGATCCTCAAGATCTTTAGTTGCGTGAGCCACGAGGTCTTCAAGTTGATATTCTTCTATGAAAACCGGTAAGCCTTCGTTAGCTTTTAAACGGTTAGCATCAAGTAAATCGCGAATCATGCGGTCGGCGCGATCAACGTTACCCATAATGCGATTAAGGCATTTTTCAATAATTTCTGGAGTACTGTTTTTTAACTGTAAGATCTGGGCGCTCATTTTGATTGCGGCAAGTGGTGTACGTAAATCGTGAGAAAGGGCCGAAACAAATTTTTCACGCAAATCTTTTTCTAGTTCTAGTTCGCGTAAACTTTGTTCTAGTTTTTTGCGCGCCAAAACTTTATCGGTGACTTCTTTTGGCGTGGCTAAGATACGAAACACTTCTCCGTTTCCATAATCAATACGTGAGAACGTTGTGTCGAAATAGCGTTCTTCTAGCTGACCCGTAATACTGTTTTTAAGGTGGGCTACGCCTTCATGAGAAAAGAAATGTTCTCCGGTTTCATAAACTTTTTTTAAGATATCTGGAAAGCGTGAATTAGCCAGTTCAGGAACGGCATCAAGAAGTGGTTTTCCTAAAAGTTCGCGGCCTGGGTAAATTGATTGGTAAGTGTCGTTCAGCATTTCGTAGACCATGTCAGGGCCTTTGAAAATAACTAATGGGGCTTCGCTACCGTAAAATACGGCCTCAAATTTTCGTTGTTCTGTATTTTGCGGATTCCCCATAGCTGACATTATAAGGTTCCTCTTACGGAATGTCAGCCCTTAATCATGGGGTATAATTACTACCTGACTTTAATCAGAAAGATGAAAAGTGTCAGCGTGATAATAACTTGCAGTAAGGCAAAGCGCACTAACACTTGAGTATTTGACCAGCCTTTATTATGGCGAACGTGATCATGCAGTGGAAAACGCACATTTTTTAAAAACGCGACTTTAAAAAAGCGCATGATAGCCACTTTAACCAGACCAGTTCCGCCGTTGACCATAAGCACTGCAGATACGATTAAGATACAAAATGGATTTCCCGACTTGATCACGAAAACTCCAAGTAAAAATCCTAAAGCCCGCGAACCCGCATCACCCATTAATAAAATCGAAGGGTTTGCGTTGTACCAAAGATACCCCAAAATACAGCCTACCATCGAAAAGGCCATCATGCCCCAAACAGCACCATCGGCATAATGTGGTAACAATAGATAATGTGAAATTTCTTTATGACCTAAGATAAAATAAAGTAAGGCTCCTAAACTTGTAAAAGCAAATGCTGTTAAAGTTCCTGATAATCCATCAACACCGTCAGAGCAGTTTGTTGAATTGATTGTAGCCCAAAGAAGAATTGTCGCCAGTGGAATAAATAACCACAGCGGCATAAAAAACATCTGTGAAGTAAATGGTAACCAGATTTCAACATTTTTCATTCCGCTCAGTAATAGGGCTGCGGCAGCAGCTAAGATCAGGTCGATTAAACCTTTTTTGTACTCGCCCCAAGATGTTACTGATTTGTCATCTAACCAGCCCGATAGCATTGCCCCGAAAGTTAAAGTCAGAATTCCTAAGACCTCAAAAGACCACGGTAAGAATAAAAGTTCGGCAAAAAGAAATAAACAGATAAAAATAACTCCGGCACCTGTCGGTTTACCGGCAGCCGCTGCACTTTGAACCGCATGGTTACGGCCACGATCGCGCGGAAGTTTATTCATCCAGCGCGGAAGTAAAATAAATGTCAGTAAAAAACAAGAAAGAACGCTAAGACCGCTTAAAACTAAATGTGACGTTAATAAACGAAAAGGCCCAAAATACTGCGCAAGAAATTCACCTAACCAATAAATCATTATGCTTACTCCAAGAAGTTACTCCTTTATTATAAGAGTAACTTTTGGTTGGAGCCAAGCACGAATTTAACAGAATTTTAATTCGTATAAAGAGAGATGACGTTTTCAAAAATCTTTTCTAAATCGCCAACAGTTAATTTTGAAATGTTGCCGGCATGATTACCTAAGATCTGCAAGTAGACTGATTCGCGCGTTGATTGATCCTCTGAAAGCTGTACGGCTTGGCCTTCGGCAGAAAGGTAAAAGGCATCTGAAGACTGGTATTGGCTAGGGTTTACACGCACTTCTGAAATTTGTGTAAGGGTGCCTTGTTTGATCGGAAGTAACTGGCTTCCGCTACCATCTTTTGCGCCGTAAGCACCTTTACGTTTAAAGCGAAAAGTTAATCGAAGTGTGTATTTGTCAGTTGAGAATAATCCGCCTTTGTTTTTTTCCCAGGTCCATGAATCGTATTGCGCAGGTGTTGGAATCATTTGATTGATACGAATATACACAGGCTTATTCGCTTTGGCTAAAGCGGTAAGAGAAACATTTGATAAAGAGCTTTCAGCATAAGAAATAGATGAGACCAAAAGCGCTAAGGCCATTAGAATTTTTTTCATAAGTTAATCTCCTTTAATAACGAAGAACACTTATGCAAAAAGTGATTTAAATTCAGATCAAATAAAAGACAGGTTTAGCTGTATAGAGCCTAGACAGCGGCGAGAAAAGTTTCAAAAAGTCATGCGCTTAACTCATTTTTGACAGTGTTTGCAGTAGTAACTTAACCGTTTGAAATTCCCGGTGACTTCGCGGGTAACAGGGCCGCCACAGACTTCGCAGGTTTTTTTACGCATAACGATCCAATGTTTTTTTAGTTCATAATTTTTCTTCCAGTAAAAGAACTTCCACGAATACGAGTGCGCTTCATCAATTAGATCGCAAATCTTTTTATGACTCAGAGATTTAACGGTTCGTTGCGGTCGCAGTTTTAAATTGTAAAGCACTTCGTTTTTTATGATGTTACCAACACCAGCGAAGATATTTTGATCCATAAGCACATCACAAACCATGGCTTTAGGATGTTTAGAAACTTTGATCAAAGCTTTTTCACTATCCCAGGCCGGAGATAAAATGTCAGAAGACCAATCATAAACCTTATCAGGATCTTCAGTTAAATACTGAACCGAGCAGGCGTAGAAAAATATTTTAATATTCTTAAAATGCAGTTCTAGTCTTGAATGCCGGTTTTCTTTAGGCGTATCGATACTGTAGCTTCCGAAAAGTAAAAAATGGAATTTCAAAACATCTTTAGTAAAGAACAAGAGCAGGTGTTTTCCCCATGAACCGATATCTAATAGTTTTTGGCCTTTTAATTTTTGAATCTGAATTTTACTATTACCAGCCACTTTCAACACTTTGTGGTTGATAGCTTTAGACATTTCTTCAGTCGCTATAAGTATTGAAGGACCTTCTGGCATACAAAGAGATCGTTGCAATGAGAAGACCACTCAAAAGGCCATAATCACCGGGGCATAGCACCACAATAGCAAAACGATTGTTTAATTACCAAAAAGACCTAGACGAGGGAGTTTTGAGTCTTTAACATTTAAGACATGCTTGAATTACATTTTTCTATCGAAAATGAAAGTGAACTGGTGAACACCTTTCGCTTGCGCGATCAAAAGAAATTAATGTTGCCTCAGGGGCTTCCGTATCCGTTTAGCGTAAGATCTTATTTTACCTGGCAAGACCCCAATGGTGTTTACACATACTTAGTTTTTAAAATGCCTAACTGGGATATGCCCCGCGGAGTCACCTTAAAGCGCACAAACACAAACGGTGAACCTACCGGGGGAATCTGTAACTGGTGTCATGCGTACGGCTCTTCTGAAGAAATAGGAATGCTGTCATTGAATATAAATTCTGACACAAGTGTGGGCTATCATGTTTGCCAAGATCTTCGCTGTATCGAAAAAATTGAAGAAGCTTCAGCCCGTGCGGGTAAAAGCCCGGAAAAGCCGATTGATCAGCTTTATCAGCGTATGGCCAGACTTTTTGAAAACATGCAGGCTGCCAAAGCTGATTAGCTCTTGCGGTCACAACGTATAATTCTTAGACAGAGTTAGCTCCTGTAATCCTATAAAACGGCTCCTACCGTGGTATAGCGCTAGCAAAGCTTTAAGTTTTGCTAGGAGAATTGTATGTTTAAAGCTATTGCTCCCATCGTAATGACCTGTTTGATTTCGGCTAACACTTTAGCGGCTGATGGTTTACCGCAGCTTGATGCTCCCCAAGCTAATCAGTTTATGACGATCGTTATTTCAAAACTTTTAAACAGCATTGATTTTAACAGAACAACAATCAGCTTTAGTGCGGCAGATATTAAACTTGGACCAAGTAAAACAGGCCGTAACTCAGTTTTAAGCATTGAAAAATTAAATGCCGGAGCCGATGTTTTTTTTAAGCAAGATATCGTTATTGGTACAGAAGAGATTTTACCAAACCTTCCGATGCAGGCGCAGTTTAAAGATTTAATTCCTAAAATTTCGGTTCTTTTAGATGGTAAAAAGTTAGTGGCTGAAGTGAGCTCACAAAGTGCCGATAGTTTTAAGATCGCAGCTCACTTTTACGATGCAAGAAATTCTGGAAGTTTA
>CAMLRE010000212.1 GCA_946482355.1 uncultured Bdellovibrio sp. | reverse complement strand
TAGCGCGGTATTCACGTTCAATCGCTGCACGCTCTTTAGCATCAGAGATCGCATACTGACGGTCACGAATTTCGTCTTCGATTCTTTCAATACGAGCTTGCGCTTCGTCACGTTTAATACGGAATTTACGATAGTCACTTAATTGCTTACCGCACTCAGTTGTTGAGTACGCTGAAGATTTACGGTCTTCAGGTTGTAAAGTTCTGTCAGAACAAATTGAAGAGTTAATTTTACCGCCGTCAGATTTTGTTTTAGCGGCACAGTATTTACCATTCCAGTTAGCACGTAATTTATCAGGTACTGTATCTTTAGAACCGCAATCAGCTGAAGCTGTTACAGTTACCGAACCTTCGACCACAGTTTGTTGACCTGTCGCTGGGTCAATTTTTGTTGTCGCTGTACCTACTGCTGTTGCACCCGTTTGCGCTGATGCAGAACAGTTTAAACCCGGAGCTGTGTCGTAATCGTTACAAGTGTTACCTTTTTCGATATGTGTTTCTAATAAGAAATCTAAAATTTCGCCGTCGAATTGTCTTTCAAGTTTGCGAGCCGCAAATTGCATTTCGGTTTCAGCACGTTTTTTTTCTAACTGACGGGCTTTTAAATCTTTTTGCAATTCAGAGATTCTGTCGCGTTCAGCTTTTTCTTCATCAGACATGTTTGTGGCATTCTTTCCTTGCTTCCAAGGATAGCCGCAACCTTGTTGTCCGCCCCAGTAGCCTGAACCCCAAAGACCGCCGCCACCGCCGCCGCCTGCATAAATGCCGGCATTAGCATAAGCACCGTACTGAGCTTGGGCTTTTTCACTTACAAAGCTAAGCGAGAATACAAATGCAAACACGCTTGTAAGAAGAAAATTAATTATGTTTTTCAACGACATAGAGTCTCCTCAAATATAGATACACGTATACCTAGATCATCGTATCACTTTTCGACAGGTCTATGCGATAGTTACAGGGTCCAGTAAATAAAATTAGTCCAAGGTCAGTGGCCCAAAGGACAGCTCTGAAATTCTCGACCTGACCGATTTTTTTTCATTCGTTAGCATGTTTTAGATGGATAAACCAAAGCTGCTGTTTCTTGATGATGAAGTTGATAACCTTGATGCCATGGAACGCTTGCTTAGAAAGCGTTTTACGGTATTTAAGGCTTCTACGCCGCAGGACGCCTTTGCCCATCTCGACCAAAATCCAGATATCTCAATCATTATTTCTGACCAACGCATGCCGCTGATTACCGGAACTGAGTTTTTAGAAAAATCAATCGTCACTCATCCTGATTCAATCAGAATCTTGTTAACAGGTTACACCGATATTGAATCTGTCATTGAAGCCATCAATAAAGGACAGATTTATAAATACATCACAAAACCTTGGGACCCTGTCGATCTTCAGAAAAATTTAGAAAACGCTTACGAAAAACTTTCGCTGCGTAAAGAGCTCAAAGAAAAAAACCAAGCCTTAGAAGCAGCGCTTTTAGAACTGCAATCTTTAGATAAGACAAAATCGCAGTTTATGATTTTAATTAATCACGAATTAAAAACACCCTTAACTTCGATTTTAAGTTTTACCGGCCTATTGCGCGAAACTTCTTTATCTGAAGAACAAGCTTTGTTTGTTGATCGCATTAATAAATCCGGTGAAAAGCTAAAAGGCATTATTGAAGACGTCTTATTAGTTGTTAAAGGTGAACTGGGGCAAATTCCTATTCGCTATGAAACAATTAAATTAAAATCATTCTTTGAACAATTACCTGACGATATTTCAAAAATGATGACAACCAAAGGCCAAAAACTTGATTTTGACCTTGGGGTTGAAACTGTTGAAGCTGACCCACAGCACATGAAAATTCTTGTGACTCGCGCCCTTCACAACGCCACTAAGTTTGGCCAGGCGCAAAGCAGTATTAAAGTTTCATCACGTTTAGATAATAAAAATGTGGTGATTGAAATTCAGAATTTAGGACCTAAAATTTCGCAAAATGTTTTAGATAAGATTTTAAGCCCATTTACTTTAGATGAAAATGTGATGAATCACTCTGTTGGTATGGGTTTAGGCTTAACCATCTGCCAAACTCTTTTAAAAGCGCACCAAGGCCGTCTTGAAATCAGCAATACGGATGACGGAGTTAGTGTTCGCTTTATCTTTCCGGAAATCCGAAAATAGGATTTTAATTTAACCATCAGGCTTTAAAACCTCTGGAACAGTTTATGAACTGTTTTAGAGCTATGAAAAAGCTTTTTTTACTCTTTATTCTTTTTCCGTTTTCGACCCTACTGGCTGCTGAAACTCTTTCATCTGGCCCCCGTTACGACATCATGGTCGAAATGGGCGATGAGCATGTTTTAAAAAACGTTTCACATAAGCTGTGGATCGAAAACCCTAAAATCTTTTCAGCTTCTGGAAGCGGAAGCTCAGTTACATTAAAACCTTTAGCTTTAGGATCATCGAAAATTCGCATTGATCAAAAAGAGATCGTGGCTTTATCTATTCCCACAGGGTTTAAAGAATCATTTAAAATTTGGACACAGTTAGCGCGCAAGAGCCTCCAACTTAGCGTGGCTTTCTGTGAACAAAGTTTATGTTTAAAAGGTGAAATATTTAATTTAGATGAATTTAAAAAAATCATTTCAACCATGGAAGAAAAAAACGCGTTTCTATTTTTAAAATTAGAAATGAGCGACAAGTTAAGTGCCGAAGTTGAAAAATGGTACGTTCAGTATTTTAGAAATCATGAAATTACACCGCCGAAAATTATTTTTTCATCTTCGCCGTGGAAAGCTGTGCTGTCTTCAAAAGATAATAGTATTACTAGCCGCAACCAAACAAACCAGGTTGGTCTATTTACCCAAGACAATCCTAATAAAATTGAAATCAGTGACAATATTAAGGTGGCGGTTAAGTTTGTTGAAATAAAAAAATCGACAGCCCGAAAACTGGGTATTGATTGGCAAAAAGCCGTGGGCGGTCAGTTATTAGATTCAAAAGTGACTTTTGATAATTCGATTGATTTAGTTTTAAACGCCGAAGAATCATCAGGCAATTCTAAAACTTTAGCTAACCCCACGTTAATTTGCCGTAATGGTAAAGAAGCTGAATTCTTTGCTGGTGGCGAAATTCCCATTGTTTTAACTAAATATAAAACGCGCGAAGTGGTGTGGAAGAAATACGGCGTCAGTCTTAAAATTAAACCCGTGGTTGATCCCCTTGGGCAGATGAGTATTGCCATTGAAACTGAAGTATCAACTCCGGATGAATCTAAATCTGTGGATGGTATTCCTGGAATTTCAGCGAATAAAGTTTCAAGCCACTTTGATTTAGTGAAGTCGCGCACGATTGTTTTATCAGGCTTAATTCATAACGGCATTGGCGATAGCGCTACGGGTCTTCCGTACCTTACGCAGATTCCGGTGATTGGTAAACTTTTTTCTAGCCAGGGTTTTCGTGAAAGCGAAACTGAAATGATGATCTTTGTCACACCCGAGATTTTTGAATGAACTTAAACGAAGCTAAAAATATTTTTCAAAAACTGCGCGCTGATAAGACAGCGATCTTAGCAGCTGATGTGATGAGCGCTACGGCTCCTGAACTTAAAGAAAAAAGTTTGTTGGTTTCATTAGATGAAAACTTACAGGCGGTGGATTCAGCTGTGCGCGAGCGTATTTTAAATGAACTTAATGGGTTTGGGCCTATCACTCACCTTTTAGCTGATGAATCAGTGACTGAAATTTTAGTGAATCAGTTTGATCAGATTTATTTTGAACGGTTAGGAAAACTTCAAAGATCTGAAGATCATTTTTTTGATTCGAACAGTTACAAAGACTTTATCGAAAAGCTTTGTAACTTTTGTCAGACTTATATCAATGCTGAAAAACCGTTTATCGAAGTGCAGTTAACCAATTTACGTATCACAGTGCTCTTTCCAGAAATCTGCCGTGGCGAATTTATCGTATCGATTCGTAAACAGCCTTTAACGCGTTGGACTTTTGATCGTTTAAGCCCGCAAGAATGGGCTAAGCCCGAAGAAATTGCAGCGATTAAACATTTAATCCAGCAGAAAAAGAATTTTCTGGTCGTTGGCGGAACGGGCTCTGGAAAAACCAGTTTACTGCAAGCTTGCATTAACGAAATGCCTCAAGACCGTTTAGTGATTATTGAAGATACACAAGAGTTAAACCCGGTATTTTCGCAGAACACTTCGTTATTAACCCGCCTCGATCCGACAAAAAAGCTGATTGATGTAACCATGAATGATCTGATTAAAAAAGCTTTACGTTTACGCCCTGACCGTATTTGTGTGGGCGAAATTCGCGGTGAAGAAGCAACGGCTCTTTTAATGGCTTTGGCCACAGGTCATGATGGAAGTTTTGGGTCTTTGCATGCGCGTACGGCGCATGAAGCTTTACTGCGACTTGAAATGTTAATTCAAATGGGTGCCCCACAATGGTCACTGCAATCCATTCGAAGATTAATTGGTCTAACGGTGCAAAATATTTTAGTCGTAGAAAAGCGCGACGGTAAACGCTGCTTAAAAGGAATCTACGAACTAGGCTCTGTCGAAGAGCACGGAATCACGTTACAAGAAATTGAACTTTGAACCCCAATTTAGTGCTCTTGTTTTGGGTTTACAGTTTAAAGCAAAAACTATTTCTTAAAGTGTAAACCGAAAACAGGATTAAAATAAAAGTAGGGTCTACCAAATAAAAAAGGCCCGGTTTATCACCGAGCCTTTTTGTTAGACACGTTGCTCCCGAAAAAGGGACGGCCTACTCTTTTTTATCTTCTAAAAACTTTTCAGCTTGAGCGTTAAGCTTAATACCTACTTCGTTTAATTGGT
>CAMLRE010000211.1 GCA_946482355.1 uncultured Bdellovibrio sp. | reverse complement strand
CGTTTCCGGCCCGTACAGCATTCATATTATAAAATGTTGTAATGTTTGTTGTCGTATTAATATCAAGATATGGCGACATGGGACCACAAGTTGAGTCTTGGCATTTTCCAAAAGACAACGTACCACTGTTCCATTGTAAGCGGCTAAGTGATGCTGCTCCACCATCAAATACAATTTGCGAAGCACCCACCAGAACTGCAGAACTGGCTGTACCGGTGTAATTCATGGTACTACCACCGATACCGACATTACCTAAATTGTAATAAATTGCACTGCCACTGGTTACCCATTGTGATGAAACAAGCGTAGCACTATTAGCTGGTGTATAACCAAGAGCTGTGGTTACATCTGAATTTGTAAGTTGAGCTCCACTGGTCACACGACCTTTGCTATCGACCGTAACTTTTGTATATGTGCCTGCACCCACACCGCTATTTGCTAAAGTAATTGTATTTGAAGCTGCTGCGATTGTTGCATCGCCGGTAAAACTTGGAAGTCTTGCGATAGCTAATGTTCCCGTAGCGCTGGCACTTCCTAAATCAAGAATATTTGCTGTGGCAAATGTTCCTAATCCTAAATTTGTTCTTGCCGTTGTAACATTCGTTAAATCAGAAAGGTTATTTGCTTTTTGCGCATAAGTTCCACTGACTGCATTATCCGCCGGAACATAACCCAACACCTGAGCGATACTGGCAGCGCTCGAGGTAATTTTATTACTAAATGTCGCGTAATCGGCATTAGAAATTAAACCTGCGGTCACAGATCCTGTCGATGCTAACGGAATATTTAAAGTATGAATTCCGTTTGAAGTATTAAAATTCGGGGCAGTGCCTGTCGCGCCGGTTGCGAAAGATTGTGTTCCGCTTGTTGAGCCGTTAAGTGATTGAAGACCAGCACCGCTAACGCCAAATGCAGCCCATGTTGATCCGTTACAGTATTCTACGTTATTATTTACGTATCTTAATGTTCCCGCGTAATTGGCTGCGCAGGCCGCATTTTCTGTACCGATACGAACACCGCCTGAAACATCTAATGCCGTGATTGGCGTTGTTGTACCTACGCCCACATGACCGCTGATAAAGCTAATTCCGCTCGCAACATTGCTCCACTGTGAACTTGTAATCGCGGCAAAACTTGCGGCCACTGAATTTTGTAAACTTGTTACCGTGGCACTGACACTTGACGCGTAATTTGAAACTCCGGCCACAGTCGATGATACGGCAGAAATATCTGAAGTCACCGTGCTATAACTAGCTCCGGTTGCTGGCGTGTAACCTAAGGCTGAAATAACCGCTGATGATGTCAGTGTTTGAGCCGTAGTAATACAAGAAAACATGGCGCCATTATAGTGAAGCGCTTCGCTGACAGCACAGGTCGGAATAGAAGTGACATGAACGAAGTCTGCATCTGTCTTGCCATTTAACTTTAACGCATCATTGGCATACATCGCGTAAGGAACAGCATTAATGCTCATCGCAGGTAAAGTTTGCCAACCGTTACCGTCATGAAATTGCATCACGATTTTTCTGATATCACTGCTTACCGGAGAATAGCTTGGAGGGCCGCCAGCATCACAAGATAAACTTGGCGTCACATTACTAAAAACATTTTCGAAAGTCGTTGCGCTTGCAGGGTATGTTTTAACTCCCGAACCCAGTGCAAAAGAAATCAAACCACCAGTACCTGACATGTTCACGGCTGAGTAAGTTTCAGAATATAAAATACAACTTCCTGCCGGATCTAAAATTGTAAACTTGAAATTGACGCTTGAAGCTTCTAACGGATAACCATCGGGCTTAATAATCTTGGCCTGATAAGTTGTGCGTGAAGGGCCGGCAAAAGCAGACATCGCGTTTAAAATTGTAAACGCGAAAATAAAAAACCAAAAGTAGTTCAGATTCTTAGCCTGCGCACGTACCTTATTCACTCTTATCTTGTCGGAATTTTTGACATTTTTATGAAGATTCTAAAGCGCCAAAATATTAAAATTTAATGTCACAAACTGCGACTTAAGAGGTGATCTGTCTCAAATTAGAACATGAATAACGTGCCACTGACGGCTGTCGAATAAGCTGTGATCCAGTCGACACGATCCCAATACTGTAAAGAACCATCTGCATTTTTATGGATAAAATAATTTTGCTCGCGTCCATCAGGAAATAACGTAAAACTTTTCATGGTGTCTTCTGAAATCTCGCCCATGACTTTATCGCCTGAATAAAGTTTTCCGTCTTTAATCTGCATTGGCTTTTGCGGTTTATTCACAAAATTCATACCCGGACATTTAAAATACGAACGTGCCACTAAAAAAGTTTCTGGCGTGTGTTCAATATCAAGCTCCATCTGACAAAGCCCGTCTTGCACGACACCGTTAATGGCTAAAGGCCCTTGCCCGCGCCACTGCCCTGTTAGACCGTAAGCCCAAGTTGTTGAGGTGATAAACGTAGCTACTAATGTGGCAGTGATAAACTTCATGCCCTGATTAGTAGCTGAGGATGGCAATTATGCCAAGAAGAAACTGATTAAATTGCCTCTAACTCGCCAGCTTCTATTGAAGCAGCAAGTTTAGCACGTAAGCGTAACACCGCCTGCGCATGAAGCTGAGAAACGCGTGATTCAGTTACGCGTAATACTTGGCCGATCTCTTTTAAATTAAGATCTTCGAAGTAGTATAAAGATAAAACTAAACGCTGGCGCTCTGGAAGATCTTCAATCGCTTTAGCAACGACATCTTTTACAACTTTAACGTTTAACTGGTTAAATGGATTCGCAGACTTTGCACCTTCTAATAAATTCACGATTGATTTTTTATCTGAATCGCTGAATGAAGGTTGGTCATCAATTGAAAGTAAACTGACCGGACGAACCTGATTGATTAAATCATGGAACTCTTCGATCGGCATATTTAAGCGACCAGAAATTTCTTCATCTGTAGGTGCGCGGCCTAATTCTGATTCAAGAGCTGTGATTGTTCTTTCTAAAGCTTTTGATTTATCACGCACCGAACGCGGAATCCAATCTTGTGAACGTAATTCATCTAAGATCGCACCACGGATACGGAATTCAGCATAAGTTTTAAATTTGTTATCACGAGTCGGATCCCATTTATCAATAGCATCCATTAAACCAATCGCACCGGCCGAAATTAAATCATCGATGTCGATATTCGGTGGAAGTCGCACAGCGATCTTTTGCGCTACGAAGCGAATTAAAGGGGCATACTCTTTGATAAGCTCTTCTTTTTGCTCGCGCTTGATTTTTTTCGGCTCATCTTTAGCGTATTTTTTTAGTAAGCTGGCTTTAGACATTTAGTTTTTACCCCTCGTGCGTAACATATATAGTTTACCGAAAAATTTCTCGTTTCCGATAGTCCAATAATTAAATTCTGGCTTAAGCATGACCTGTGGCTGGTTTGAAGATAGCTGCTAAACCACTAGTCTTTGGGCTTGTTGCCTCTGAGAATGAGTTATGAGCCCCACCCAGAGCGGATTCGGCAACAAGTTCGACAGCGATTTGTCTGAAAATTTGTGCTGCCTGGGAATCCGTTGTTTGTCTCATAATTGTACGTTGTTGCTGCTGCGTCTTTTGCAAATTCTCATCAAATGGCAGTGACCCCAACAAGCTTAAACGCACAGACAGAAAGCGTTCTACGACTTCTGCAAACTTAATAAATAGCTGTTCGCCGCGCATGCCTTTCATTTGATTGCACACCACTTTGAAATTTTGCAGTTTATATTTTTGATGTAAAACTTTAATCATCGCATAAGCATCTGCAAAGCTTGATGGATCTTGCGTAAGAACGATAATGCATTCATCAGCAACAGCATTTAAATGTAAAACGTGCTCATAAATTCCTGACGACGTATCGATGATCGCGTAATCATAAGAAAACTGAAGATCTTGCACTTGATTGATTAATTCTCGTCTTTGAAACGCGTTTAAGTGCGTCAGTTCTACTAATCCACTGCCACCGGCGATCAAATCAATATTTTTCATTAATGGCGTGATACATTCTTTAATTGATTTACCTTGAAGCACATCACCTAAATGGTGCATTGGGCGCACACCAAAGTGAATATCAACATTAGCTAAACCTAAATCACCGTCGATCATCAAAACTCTTTTGTTTTGTTCAGCGATCGCTAAGCCAACGTTGCAAGCTAAAGTTGTTTTTCCAACTCCGCCCTTGCCTGAACTGATTGCGATAATTCTCATAAGTTAATTCCTGATTCTGTTCTAGTACCAGTGATATTTAAAATTAAATCTAAAACGCGCTCGGCAGTCGCACGCTCGAAATCTTCTGGAGTTCTAGAACCAATTCCGAAACCAAAAAGCGGAGCACCCGTTTTTTGGACGAAGTTATAAATGTTTCCGTGCATTGAAGCTTCATCTAACGATGTGAAAACCACATCTGTGACATTTAAAGCTTGGTAACGTTTGTGCACTTCTAATAGATCTGCATCTTTCGACATTGCCGATAACACTAAATGCGTGCGTACTGACTCAGCCGTTGGAGGCATCATTTTTTTGATATAACGTAATTCATCAGCCGCTTTTAAATTTAACGAAGCGAAATCAACAAGCACATGATCAACTTGGTTTAAGTAAGGAAGAATTTTAAACCAATCAGCTTCAGAACGAATTGCGATAAATGGTAAATTTAAAATTTGCGCAAATATTTTCATTTGCTCATCAGCACCGATTTTTAAAGTGTCTGTTGAAATTAAAGCCACGCGTTTATGATTAGCTACTAACTCGCTGGCGTACTTAATCATTGTGGTGGTTTTTCCAGAGCCTGATGGGCCCATGAATAAATGAAACTGTTCACCGTTATCGTTT
>CAMLRE010000210.1 GCA_946482355.1 uncultured Bdellovibrio sp. | reverse complement strand
GGGCAACTCCGGTGATTGGTTCATTAATTGGAGAGTTGTTCTTACAGCTTTACCAAAAAGTTGAAGCTAATAACGGTGAAGTTTTAGGATCTCGTAAATTAGGTTTTGGTGCAAAGTTATTATTAAATTCGGCTGAAACACTTCGTCCTTATATTAATAAGATCTTTGGCACTCAGGTGATAAAAAGCGGTCGCGCTGGTTTTACAATGTCGAACTGTAACGCGGGCACTGATTTTAATGTCGGTGTTAAAAAAGAAATGTGTCCATTTTTTACGATCGAATTTAAGTGGTAACTGAAGGGCGTTTATGAAAAATAAATTTTTAAAATCGTTTTTAATTGTTTTGCTTTCAGCTGTTTCTGCCTATGCACAGCTAACACCCGCAGAACGCCAAGCCCAAGAGATCTCGCCTGAAGTTAAAAAAGTGATCGCCGAATCTTCGATTCTTGACCGTTACGTAACGAAAGAACAATGGAAACAAATCGTAAAAGAAGTCTCAACAACACCAGGATCAGAAAAGGTGATCGTGGTCGATACAAGAGACCAGCAAAATTGTTTTGGAGTCTTTAATCAATTACGTGCTGAAGGCTGGCCCGCTGAAGAATCAATATGTGAACAAGATTTATCTAAACCGCATGTCGCTATAAGTGTCGGAGCAAAGCTTGCAAAATGTATTATCGATACTTCACCCAACATGGGAATGAGTAAAGACAAATGCCCCTACATAACAATCAAAATAAGATGGTAAGATAAACCTAAATAGCCTCGACAGCCTTAATCTCAGGAATAGCTTCTTTCATACGAACTTCAATGCCATCTTTAAGAGTAGCTTGAGACGATGGGCAGCCGTTACATGCGCCTTTCATTTGAATATAAAGAACATTGTCTTCGTACTTGCTAAACACCACATCGCCGCCATCCATTGCTACAACAGGGCGGATTTCTTCTTTTAAAACTTTTTTGATCTGTTTTACGATCGCTGAGTCATTTTCGTTGATATCTGGATCAACGGTTTTTTGAACAAATACGGGTTGGCCCGAAGTTACATGCTCGGAAAGTAAGCCTGTTAGCGGTTGAGCGATAACTGACCAGTCGACCCAGTCTTGCTTTGTGATTGTCATGAAATCTTGGCCAATATAGACGCTAGAAACCCACGGAAAGCCGAAAATTTTGGCAGCTAGAGGGCTTGTGTCTGTTGATTCCACATTGGGATAGTCAGATTGTTGATCTGCAATCTTGTTAGAGAAAACAAACTTTAATGTCGCTGGATTTGGCGTAGTTTCGTATGTAACTTTCATGCCTATTGGTTTATCAGGTGTACTGCGAAAATTCAAATTTTTACTCGTAATTCTTTGCTTGCCATAGGTTTTTTCGATAGGCTTTCTGCGTCTAAACAAACAACAGAAGTTGGCTAGCGCCAACTAACTACAGGAGATAGTAGATGACCCCACGTGTACGTGAGATTTTAAGCTGGTATGGTGACGAAAATATCGGTGTATTAACAAATATGGCCCGCATGATGAATCATGGTAAACTTGCAGGAACAGGTAAATTAGTTATCCTTCCGGTTGACCAAGGTTTTGAACATGGCCCAGCTCGTACGTTCGCCAAAAATCCAGATGCTTACGATCCTTCTTATCACTTTGATTTAGCGATCGAATCTGGTTGTAACGCTTACGCGGCACCATTAGGGGCTTTATCAGCTTGTGCGCGTGATTACGCTGGCGAAATTCCTTTAATCTTAAAAATCAATAACTCAGATGTTTTATACGGATCTAAAAATCCAATTTCTGCTTTAACTTCTTCTGTAGACGATGCTTTACGTTTAGGTTGTGCAGGTATCGGTTTTACAATCTACCCGGGTTCTGCGGTTAGAAAAAACATGTACGAAGAAATCGCTAAAGCGTCTGCTGAAGCTAAAAAAGCAGGTCTTGCGGTAGTTATCTGGTCATACGCTCGTGGTGAACAGATTTCTAAAGAAGGTGAAACTGGAATTGATGTTATCGCATACTCAGCTCACATCGCAGCTCAGTTAGGTGCAAATATCATCAAAGTAAAACCACCAAGTGCACATATCGAACAAGCTGAAGCTAAAAAAGTTTACGAAGCTCAAGGCATCAAAGTTTCTTCAATGTCAGATCGTATTCGTCACGTAGTTCAATCTTGCTACAACGGAAAACGCATCGTGATCTTCTCTGGTGGTGAAGCTAAAGGAACTCCTGAGTTATTAGCTGAAATCAAAGAAATCGCTCAAGGCGGTGGTTTTGGTTCAATCATGGGCCGTAATGCATTCCAACGTCCGAAAAAAGAATCTATCGAGTTATTACATAACGTGATGGAAACTTTCGCTGGAAAACCATTAAAATAATAAATTGTAAGTTTCGCGACTGCTAGATAGGCAGTCGCATTTTTAAAAATAGTTAAGGATAACTACTATGTCAGACGCTATTCACGATAATCCAATTAAAGCCGAGAAAAGAAAAAAACTTCACGCGCTTAAAGAAAAGGGTATTAATCCTTTTCCTTATTCATTTGATAAGAATGTTCACATCGATCAGCTTATCCGTGATTTTTCTAACTTGAACGCGGGCGAAAAGAAAACTGAAACAGTTTTCCGTATTGCTGGCCGTTTAATGACTTTACGTGCAATGGGTAAGGCGAGCTTCTTCAATATCCAGGATCAAACGGGAACTTTACAGTGTTACATCAAAGTTGAAGAACAATCTGAAGCTGACCGCGCTAGTTTTGATTTAATCGATCTTGGCGATATCGTGGGTTTAGAAGGTTATATCTTCAAATCACAAAAAGGTGAGTTATCTTTATACGTTAAAAAATTCCAGATTCTGACTAAAACGTTAGAGCCACTTCCAGAAAAATTCCACGGTATTCAAGACGTAGAAATTAAATACCGTCACAGACACTTAGATTTAATTTCTGATCCAGATTCTAGAAAAGTTTTCGTAACTCGTTCTAAAATCATCAAAGCGATCAAAAAATTCTTAGATGACCGTGGTTTTATGGAAGTTGAAACGCCAACACTTCAACCGTTATACGGTGGAGCTGCGGCAACGCCATTTACGACTCATCACAAAGCTTTAGATATGAAGCTTTTTATGAAAATTTCTCCGGAACTTTATTTAAAACGCTTAATCGTAGGTGGTTTTGAAAAAGTTTACGAAGTCGGTAAGAACTTCCGTAATGAGGGTATTGATAGAACTCATAATCCTGAGTTTACAATGCTTGAATTCTACGAAGCGTACACTGATTACAACTACCAAATGAAACAATTCGAAGAATTAGTTTCTACGGTTTGTAAAGAAGTGACTGGTTCGATGAAGGTGATGTACCAAGATAAAGAAATCGATTTCACTCCGCCGTGGAATAAAATCACTGTTTTAGACGGGGTTAAAATTCACGCGAAAGTTGATCCACAAGATCGCGCTGCGCTAGTTGATTACCTTCAAAAAAATGAAGAACCGGCTAAACTTAAAAAAATGCAGATGGATAAATTATCTTTAGGCGAACTTCAAATGAAAGTGTTTGAAGTAGCGGCTGAGCCTCACTTATGGCAACCGACATTTGTGATGGATCACCCGGTAGAGATTTCTCCGTTAACTAAAATTCACCGTGATAACAACAAACTTGTTGAGCGCTTTGAGCCGTTTGCAGCTTGTATGGAAATCGGTAACTCATACTCTGAGTTAAATGATCCAGAAGAGCAACGCGCACGTTTAAAACAACAAGAAGAAAACCGCGGTCACGATGAAGAAGCGCATCCAATGGATGAAGACTTCTTACATGCGATTGAAACAGGTATGCCACCAACAGGTGGTGTAGGTATCGGTATTGAGCGTGTGGTGATGATCATGACTAACTGTCCATCAATCCGTGATATCTTATTCTTTCCAACAATGAAGATTGTTAATCCGAAGTAATTTTTAATGAAAATTTTTTCGTTAGTTTTAGTTCTATTCTTAGCGTGGGCTTGCCAACAAAAGCCCACGAAAGTGATCGACGAATCAGCTCACGTTTACGAAAAAAAAGCGGTTTTGATTGATACGCGTAATCCGTTTTTATACGAATCATTTCATATTGAAGGTTCACAAAATCTTTGGTGGGAAGATTTTTTAGTTTTAACGAACCCGAAAAAGAAAACCCGCGTGCTTGATCCGGATATTTTGCAAACCGTTGAGCGCTTGGCAAGTAAGGGAATTCACCCTGATAAAACAATCGTACTTTTAAATGATAAAGCTGATGCCATTGAAAATAAAAAATGGAAATGGTTATTAAGTTATTTAGAAATCGATAGTATTGAGATGAAAAGCATTAATGATTTGAAAAAATCGTTAAAAGGGCAGAATAATCGTTTTGCTGTGGCTGAACCACAAAAACCATGGAAGCTTTTAACGAGCGAAGATTTTCAAAAAGATCTTGTTACCAAAAAATCTAAAAACTGCTTTTTACAGTGGAAACCTAAAGATTGTTTGTAATTTTATAAAACACTGTCTCACTTTGAGATCATGAAAAGCTGCGAAGGGCTCGACCTTTGGCAGCTTTTTTTGTTTTTAAATCATTTATAGCAGCTTTTAAGTCACGAAAAGTTCAATTTTTTTGTCAATAATTCCGACAAGTTAAGAGTGAACAACCGCTGTGCTGACCAGGCTAAAAATCTGAACTTTTTAAGTTTTGTTTTGTTCGCGTTTATTTTTATAAATGCGCAGCTGGCTTTTGCAACTCCAGGTATTACAACTTATCAAGCGAAAATCGTAAAGCCTGACGGGTATCCCTTAGAAGCTTCAAATGTAAATTTTAAATTTACGATTTTAAATCCCGCAGGCACTTGTA
>CAMLRE010000209.1 GCA_946482355.1 uncultured Bdellovibrio sp. | reverse complement strand
AAAACTCAACGTGTTTGTCATTAGCTGCGGCGGCTTTAATTATTCCTTTAAGCACAAAATTTTCGATCGACCATTTAAAAACTGAAATGGAACGCGTGAAAAAAGTTAACCCTGAAGCCAACAAAGTTGTGATTAGCTTAAGTCAGTTTACCGAAGAGCAAATCACTTCGATTGAGAATTTTTTCTTAGAACAAGGTTTTTCAGTATTCACGAATCCAGAGCCAGAAAATTTAAATTCTTTACGCAGAACTTTGATCAACGCAGGTTCTGAAGGCACAAAAGAAGAGATCGTGACCGAAATTCAGGATTGTTTAGGTGCGGCCGGTTCAGACGAGCCAACGACACCTGAAATTTATTTCTGGGTTAAAGATCAATTTCAGCAAGAATTTGAGAATATCGATCTGTATTTCAGTGCTGACCAATTTTTACATCACTTATTTACGAACAATAAAAAAGATCTGTTAATTCACACTGATCTTGAACGCTGGATTGTGATGAAGAATAAAACGTCTCCGGTGTGGAATAGCCCTTGGGGTAAAGTTGATTACGAACATATCGAATCAGAAGCCATTGGTATTCATCCGTTTTCTGAAGTTAAGATTCACTCATCAGGCCACTTAGTGTTTTCAAAAGTTCCGGCAGCGATTGAGCCAGGGCCTATGTTAGCTGGGCGCTCGGTTAAAACTTTAGTGGTTGATGCGTTTTACAAAACGATTTCTAAAGATGGCAATTTGATTCAGCTTTTTCCAAAGCTTAATGAAAATGTCTTATGCAGTAAGATTGAATCGCAATTTAAAGTTTTAGAAAAAGGCCAAGCCCACTATGAAGAACCGTTTGATTTAAAAATCATTCAGGATTTCGTAGTGAATAAACTGGGTTACGACATTCTTTTACATAAAGTGAAAGAAGAACGCCTTGAATGGACAGGCCATTTAAATATTTTATTTAAAAAATTAGACAATGCTGTAAGCCCTTTTTCATGGACAGCAGAAATTTTCAAGAGAATCTAGATGTTTGACAATAAAAGTTTACAATTAGCCTCTTACGGTCACTTAGATTACCACTACTTTCAAAGTTTCTTAAATCACTTTAAGAATGCTTCGTTAGTGAACTTAAACGGTGATCTTTTATTTTCGCGTGACACTGAGCTTTGTTCAACAACAACAAGCCGTCTTGTAAGTTATCAAATCGTTAAAAAATATTTGAAACTTAACCCAGGTGATATTTTTATCACGAACGATCCTGAAAACGGCGGTTATAGTTATTCTAAAGTTTTCTTTATCTCGTCATTAACAACGAACTTATTCTTAATCTGGAGTGATGATATCAGCCAGATTCAGTTTAAAATTCCGTTATCGCCGTTAGTTGAAGCGCATAAGAAAAATGCGATGTTATGGTCAATGATGATCGAACCGCATCCGCAAAAACAAAGTTTAACTGAGTTTTTCGAAGAACAGATCGAACACTACACCAGCTGCTTTCGTGCGACACCTTACTTAGATTTCTTAAGTGAACCTGATTTTCAACAGAT
This sequence comes from uncultured Bdellovibrio sp., assembly GCA_946482355.1. The sequence continues at coordinate 3,325 of CAMLRE010000209.1, read as the reverse complement.
CTGGTTTAAAACCTGTAAGGCTGAATTTGACCGCCAGTTTGATCTGCGCGCTCAAGGCCATGATGACTTAAGCCTTAAATACCACGATAAACTTTTAAAAGTGGCTTTAAATATCGAAGAAAAACAAAATTCGCGTACGATCAATATCGATTTTTCAAGCACGCAGATCGCCGATAAAATGTGTGCCGCATCTCACGTGATTGAATCAGCGATGATTCAAGAATTTGTGTATCACTACAAGTTACACCAATTTTTATCACAACCGATTTTAAATCAAATTAAACTGATCATGCCGCCAAAGTCAGTGGTTTCTAAAGCTAGCCCTACTGGCGAGCATAACTTTGAACTTCAAGGTGTGATTCGTCAGGCTTTAAAGTATTTACTGTTAAAAATGAATAGCCCTAAAAAGCCTGAAAAATTCACGCTTAAATCAGAAGCGCAATTAAGCTTTATTGCGGATTCTGATGTACGTGCGGGATTTTTACTTGATGAAAGTTTTGCTTTAGAAGATTTAACTCAGTTCTTTAAACCGACAACAATGTCGATGAAAGAAAACAACTATCACGGTGAATATACGGTTAAAGTTGCGGGTTTAACTTTAGATAGTTTTTATCTGTATTCAGATTTTGATCACAATAAACGTTTTATTAAAATCAATAACAAGTCGATTAAATCTGGCCGCCATCAGTTAAAAGAAAACGACCAGCTTTCTATTCACTGGAAAATCTAAAGGGCCTTTACGGGCGCTTTTAATTACTTGGAATCATTTACTTTTGCGCCAGCTTTTTCTAAGGCACTTACGATTTCTTTAATATGTTCATGTGATGTTGTCTCTAAGACAAACTCAATGCGTGTTTCTTTTAAGTTTAAACCGTGACGGATGCGGTCGTGGTGAACTTCTAGCACGTTGGCTTTATGTTCAGCGATCACTTGAGTTAAACGACTTAAACTTCCGGGAACATCAGGCACTGTGACTGATAATTCGCATAATCTTCCGCGCTGGATTTGGCCGCGGTTAATGATGTCTGATACGATATTTAAATCGATGTTACCACCGCTTACGATTAAACAAGTGCGTTTACCTAAAGATAATTTTTTAGATAATGCCGCAGCCACTGTGACAGCCCCTGAACCCTCAGCCACTGTTTTTGCGCGCTCTAATAAGAACACAATCGCTTCTGCGATTTCATCTTCTGTGACAGTTACAACTTCATCAACATTCTTTTCGATGAATGAGTGAAACATTGTTTCGCTTGGTGTTTTGACCGCAATACCATCAGCTAAAGTAGCCACTGGCTTTGTTAATGGCACATATTTTTTCGTGTGAAACATTTGCGCCATTGTGCTCACTAATTCTGTTTGAACACCGATGATTTTAATTTTTGGATTTAAAGCTTTAATCGCTGTAGCGATACCTGAAATTAATCCGCCACCGCCGATAGGTACAACCACCGTATCAAGAGCTGGGATTTGTTGAAAGATTTCTAAACCGATAGTGCCTTGGCCTGCGATCACGCGTTCATCTTCATACGGATGAACAAACACGTAACCTTTTTCTTTCGCTAATTTTTCGGCGTGCTCTTTCGCTTCGTCAAACATTGAACCGTACATGATCACTTCAGCGCCGTAACGTTTCGTGGCTTCAATCTTTGCGATTGGTGCATTCACCGGCATGACGATTGTTGATTTAACGTTATTTAATGCTGAACTAAGGGCTACACCTTGTGCGTGATTTCCCGCAGAGCAAGCGATCACACCACGTTTTTTTTCATCAGCGGTAAGACTTGTGATTTTATTAGAAGCTCCACGAATTTTGAAGCTTCCGGTTTTTTGTGTGTTTTCAAGTTTTAGAAAAATATCTGAACCCAAAAGGTCAGTGAGCGATTTAGAAAAATCGCACTGGGTGTAATTCACTAGTTTTTCAATAATCGTTTGGGCTTTTTGGATATCGTCTAAGGTAACTTTCATCCTACCAATATACTGTAAGTCCCCAAATAGGTGGATAAATAGTTTCTGTGGCTAGACGGGTTATTTTAATCGTGCTGGCACGTTTTGAAGGCTCTTCTTTAGGCGTTTCATCAGACACCCCAAGGGCACGCTGCTCATCAAAGAAGACAAAAGGAGCCAAAGCTTTGTTACAGCTATCACAGCGATCTACTAAAGAGTTAGCGCGCTCATTCATTGTGCCGCAAACATGGCATCTTCTGAAATGGATATGCTCTGTTTCTTGGGTAGCTGGTGTATTTGTCTTCGACATGGGTGGCCTCTCTTACTTCTATTATTCTAGACTTAAGACTATGAACTGCAAAACTTTGACCGCCGTTTTCCAGCTTTAAGATAATCTAATTGAGGCAGAGACTTTTAAGCATGATCAATGACTTGACGCGAAAGCGTAAATCGAACGACAGCGTCTCAAATGAAGACGCTATTTCGATGAGCTATTGTTTAAATAGTTTTAGAGCTATTTTGAGTCAGATTTTACTGCGAACAGATCTTCATGAAGCTATCCACTTCAAGTGATGCCCCGCCAATTAAAAACCCATCCACGTGCGGAACTTCTAACAGTTGTTTCGCATTGTCTGGCTTAACACTTCCGCCGTAAAGAAGCTGGAAGTTCGAAAAATTTAAATCAGCCATTTTATGATATAGCTTTTCGTGAATTTCTTTAACCTGTTCAACAGTCGCTACTTTTCCAGTACCGATCGCCCATACCGGTTCGTAAGCCACAACGATACGTTTTGATTTATCAATACCATTTAAAGCTTGCGTGATTTGTTCAAAACAAACTTTTTCGGTTTCGCCTTTTTCACGTTCAGCTAAAGATTCGCCGATACAAAATACCGGAAGTAAATCTAACTCTTGGCAAAGTTTTACTTTTTTATTTAAGGCTTCATGTGTTTCACCGAAATACTGACGACGTTCACTGTGACCAAGAAGGATTGTTTTAGCACCCATCTCTTTAGCAAACACCGCTGAATTTTCCCCGGTAAAAGCACCTGATTTTTCAATATGAATATTCTGAGGGCCTGTGTACACCGGCGTATCTTTCATCGCGTGAATCACAGAATCTAAAGAAAAATTTTGCGGAAAAATGAAAATCTCTTTGTGATCCCAAAAATAAGTTTGAGGCACAACCTGCGCACGAAAAACTTCACAGAATTCTTTCGCTTGCATAGGGTTTTTTTGTAATTTCCAGTTCGCTGCAAAAATTTTCTTAGACATACACTACATTACCTCAGATTGTTTGATCGGTCTTAAAATTTCTAAGCCCGGAAGTCTTTCACCTTGTAAGTATTCCAAAGATGCCCCGCCACCGGTTGAGATG
>CAMLRE010000208.1 GCA_946482355.1 uncultured Bdellovibrio sp. | reverse complement strand
CAGGCATCAACGGCAAACGCTCGCTAGAAATCACTTTACCTTCGTAAGTTTGAAACTTCTCACGGTTTTCAGAAATAAGCCCTAACGTTTGATCGATAGTTACTTGAGCATCTTCGATTTTTTCAGCGCGTGTCGTTGAGTAGAAGTAATAATTCTTAAGATAAAAAACGCTACCCGTAACAACCACAGCGATAATTAAAAAGATAATTAACAATTTAGCTTTCATAGTTTCACTATAACAACAAAATCAAAAAGTTGAACTATTGATGCCGAGATAACACAAAAATAGCAGGATGCTATTTTTGCCGCGTGAGCCGAAGGCTGTAGCTCTGAAGCGTAGCGAAAGGATTCTGGCCAAGGATGGCTAAAACGAAAAAAGCCCCGGTGTTTCCACCAGGGCTTTATTAGTATTTAAACTAATTTTCTTAATCAGCGTTAAAGTGTCTGCTAATCGAAAACTATCTTGCTGCAGCTTGAGAAGCTTGGCGAGATTTGCTTTGGATTTTACGAACAGCTTTTTTAGCTTTAGCGTTAGCAACTACAGTTGCTTTTTTCGCTTTGCTAGCTGCTTTGTCAGCCGCTTTATCAGCTTTCTTTTCACCTTTAGCTGCTTTAGGAGCAACTTTAGCTTTGAAATCGTAGTCTACGAATTCTAAGAAAGCCATCTCAGCTGTGTCACCAGGACGACGGCCGATTTTGATCACGCGAGTGTAACCACCGTTACGATCTTTGAAACGTGGAGCGATGTTTTTAACGATCGCTAAAGCTGAATCTTGATTAGCTAAGCGAGAAATTAAAAGACGGATTGAATTTAAGTTATCTTTTTTACCAAGAGTAACCGCTTTTTCAATGTGACGTTTAACTTCTTTCGCACGAGTAACAGTCGTTTTGATACGACCGTGCTCAACTAAAGAGTTCATAAGACCACGTAATAAAGCCTTACGTGGACCAGATTTACGACTAAAATGTTTTACTAAACGACGATGTGATGCCATTTCAAATACCTCTAAAAATTACGATTCACGTTTAACAGGTGGAACATTTGGATCCCATCCTGGAGGCGGCCATCCCTCGATTTTCATCCCTAAACCTAAGCCCATTTCAACTAAGATCTCTTTAATTTCATTTAAAGATTTGCGACCAAAGTTTTTAGTTTTAAGCATTTCTGCTTCTGAACGAACAACTAATTCACCGATGTAACGGATATTAGCGTTTTTCAAGCAGTTTGCAGAACGTACGCTTAATTCAAGATCATCAACTGATCTGAATAAGTTTTCATTCAATGAAGAAGAACCCATTGATTTGATTTCATCAGATGGCTCTAAAGATTCATCGAAAGTTAAGAAAATTTGTAATTGTTCTTTTAAGATTTTAGAAGCTAAAGAAACCGCTTCGTCAGCCTTAATAGAACCATCTGTCCAAACTTCTAATGCTAATGCATCGTAATCAGTACGTTGACCAACACGAGCATTTGAAACTGCGTAGTTTACTTTACGGATTGGAGAGTGAAGAGCATCAACCGCGATGTAGCCAACTGATAATTGTTCACTTCTGTTTTCAACTGGAGAGTAACCACGGCCGTAAGCCACGATTAATTCAGCATTGAAATTTCCGTTGTTACCAAGAGTTGCAATGTGTTGGTGTGGATTTAGAACTTCGATTTTGTCGTTAGTTACGATATCCGCAGCCGTTACAACGCCTGGACCTTTTTTGTTAATACGTAGTGTGAACGTTTCAGCAGAATGCTGTCTGAAACGAACTTGTTTAAGGTTTAAGATGATGTCTGAAACATCTTCTAAAACATCTGGCATCGTAGAGAACTCATGTAAAACTCCTTCAAGTTTTACAGCAGTTACTGCAGATCCCATCATAGAGCTTAATAAAATTCTTCTTAAAGAATTTCCAAGAGTTACACCAAAACCTCTTTCAAGAGGTTTCACGATGAACTTAGAGTACTCAGAAGTCTGAGTATCACGTTCGATCTCGAAACCTTTTGGTTTGATCAACTCTCTCCAAAATTTAAAATAATGTTCTTGCATCCTTACACCCCTTTATTATCGTGAGTAGTACTCAACGATCATGCTTTCTTCTACTGGAATTGAAATCTCATCTCTCGCAGGAACATCTTTAACTGTACCTTTGAAAGCTGCGTGATCCGCCTCTAACCAGCTAGGGATAGTACGACGTGCAACGGCTTGGATGCCGGCTTGTACTTTCGTAACTTCTCTGCTTGCTTGAGCAACTTCAACCACATCACCTTTTTTAACGATGTAAGACGCGATATTTACACGTTTACCGTTAACTAAGAAGTGATTGTGACCGATCAACTGTCTCGCTTCTCTTCTAGAATTAGCATACCCAAGGGTATAAACAACGTTATCAAGTCTTAACTCTAAGAATCTTAGTAACTCAGTACCAGTGATTCCTTTAGACGCGTCTGCACTATGGAAGTATTTTCTAAATTGTTTTTCAGAAAGACCATAATAACGTTTTGCTTTTTGTTTTTCTCTTAATTGTAATGCGTACTCAGAAAACTTAAGTCTTGATTGACCATGTTGTCCCGGAGGATATGGTCTTCTTTCAAAAGCACATTTGTCAGTGAAACATCTGTCACCTTTTAAGAATAACTTAGTATTTTCTCTGCGGCATAATTTACATACAGAACTATTAACACAACTCATATCTTACTCCGATTAAATTCTTCTACGTTTAGGAGGACGGCAACCGTTATGTGGTACTGGTGTTACGTCTTTAAGAGATAAAACTCTCATTCCTGTTCCGGCTAAAGCACGGATAGCTGGTTCACGACCTGCACCCGGGCCAGTTAAGTATACATCAACAGATTTCATACCTTGTTCCATAGCTTTTTTAGCTGCGTCTTCACAAGTTACTTGAGCTGCGAAAGGAGTTCCTTTACGAGAACCTTTGAAACCTAAGTGACCTGCAGATGACCAAGATACTGTATCGCCGTTCATATCAGTAATAGTGATGATCACGTTACCGAAACCAGCGTTGATATGACATTGTCCTTGAACAACGTTCTTTTTAACTTTTTTCTTAGTTACTTTTTTATCTTTATTTTCTTGTGGTGTAGCCATTATTTCATCCTACCTAACTAGACTGCTTTTTTCTTGTTCGCGACAGTTTTCTTAGGTCCTTTACGAGTTCTCGCATTTGAACGCGTATTTTGACCACGTACTGGAAGACCTTTACGGTGACGAGTACCACGGTAGCAGTTGATATCAGTTAAACGTTTGATCGCTTGACCGATGTCACGACGTAAATCACCTTCTACTTTGAAGTTTGCTTCGATTAACGCACGCATTCCTGCAATGTGTTCATCAGTTAAAGCATCTGTTCTAAGATCTGCAGGGATTCCAACTTGTTTGCAGATTGATTTTGCACGAGGGCGACCGATACCATAGATATAAGTCAATGCCACTTCAACGCGTTTATTTCTTGGTAAGTCAATACCCATTAAACGAGCCATGTTCTATTACCCCTGTCTCTGTTTGTGTTTAGCATTCTCACAGATAACTCTGATAACGCCTTTACGTTTAATTACTTTACATTTGTTACAAATTTTTTTGACCGACGGTCTAACTTTCATAAGTTCCTCACAATAACAAAACTCTTAAATAAAAGAGCTTGTTATAACATTAATGATTGTTATGTCTAGCATAAATTTGACATTGTGCGAATGCACTTGCCTTACCTATGCTCAAACAAGTTTGAGCCACATTCTTCTTTAAAAAGCCTACCCCGGGGTGATCCGGTCTAAACCCTTAAAGTGCCAGTGTCTTTTTAATTTCGTTGAAGACTTTTTCCGGTGCTTGGTCGCCATCGACATTCACCATATTACCTGCCTTAGAATAGTACTCTATTGTAGGGCCTGTATTATCTTCAAATTGTTTGAGCCGCTCTGAGATCACATCAGCATGGTCGTCTTTTCTGTGCACTAGATCACCACCGCATTTTTCACATTTATCACCTTTTGAAGAAGGTTTAGTGCGAATATGGTAAATCTCTCCGCAGTTTGCACACGTACGACGCCCTGTTAAGCGATCGATCAAGATCTGAGGGTTGATCTTGAAATAAAAAACTTTATCAATTTTAGAACCTTGAGATTCAAGCAATTGGCCTAAGCTTTGTGCTTGAACTACAGTTCTAGGGTAACCGTCAAAAATGATCGATTTACCCTTGTTTGCCGTTAGGTAATCAGAAACCAAACCTAACATTAATTCATCCGGAACTAACTTACCCGCATCCATAAAACCTTGGGCTTTTAAACCCAATTCTGTTTTATTCTTAATGGCGCCACGTAAAAGGTCTCCCGTGCTTAGCTGCAAAAAGCCAAACTTTTCGATTAACTCGCGAGACTGAGTCCCTTTACCTGAGCCCGGGGCTCCGATGAACAGAACGTTCATTAGAATTGAACCCTTCTGCTACGGATTTTCGTTCCTTTTAAGAATGAATCGTATTTTTGCGTTAATAAGTGAGATTGAATTTGTTGAGATGTATCAATAGCTACACCCACTAAGATTAGTAAGCTTGTACCACCGAAGTAGAACGGGATACCAAAGCTTTGTACTAATAGACCTGGTAATACGCAGATTACGCAAAGGTAGAAACAACCTAAAACGTTAATGCGATCTAATACGTAACGGATGAAATCAGCAGTTGATTTACCGGCACGGATACCAGGAACGAAAGCACCAGTTTTTTTCAGGTTTTCAGAAACTTCATCAGCATTGAATACGATGTCAGTATAGAAGAACGAGAAGAAGATAATTAAAGAAACGAAAATAATATTGAATACGATACCGTTCGGATTGATCGACTCAGACATCGCTTTAATCCAAGCC